>DAOUZW010000001.1 GCA_030671315.1 Candidatus Bathyarchaeota archaeon | reverse complement strand
GAAATATGCAAGCAGTTCATTACAAGATTACGCAAAAAATATGATATAAAAGAAAACGTAACTCTAAACTTGAAGCACAAAATTCCTGAGCATGTTGGTTTAGGTTCAATTACCCAAATAACATTAGCTGTAGCCACATCTTTCGCTAAAATATTTCATATCAAGGCTACAATCAACGATTTAGCACTAGTTATGGATCGAGGTAGTGTCTCTGGAATTGGAACAGCAATTTTTCAGCATGGCGGGTTTGTAATTGATGGTGGAAAAAAGATTGGAAAAAACAAATACACCATTAAACCAAACATTCCACCAATACTTTTCCATCATGCTTTTCCTGAAGACTGGATGTTTGTTGTGGCCATTCCAGATGTAAAACGAGGATTTACTGATAAAGAAGAAGCACGTGCATTCAAAAGATTACCTGCCATGCCACCATCTGACGTTGGTCGAATATGTCGTTTGATAATGATGAGGGTATTACCATCATTGATGGAAAACGATATTGAAAATTTTGGAGACGCACTAACTAGAATTCAGAGTATTGTTGGAAAAAATTTCTCTCCTATTCAAGGAGGGACATACTCTAGTATTGAAGTGAAGAAGTGTATAGAGAGCATGACAAGATTAGGAGCGTATGGAGTGGGACAAAGTTCATGGGGCCCAACATCTTATGGATTGGTAAAAGGTAAAAGACAGGCCAAGAGTGTCCAATCCAGTTTGCAGACTCTTCTTGATGAACGAGTAGGTGGACAAGTCTTTATCGTGAAGGCAGATAACAAAGGAGCTCAAATAAGAATTAGAAAATAGCAGTAACTAAAAACAGAGATAAAATTTTTTATGTAGAAATTTTTTCAACGCTTCTCAATTTTTTTATGATCTCTTTTCTTCTTACCTCCGGGTATAGAACATAGTCTAAAACAGTTCCTTTTGTATCTGTAATTTTCATTTGTTTAACCAAATCACTATATTCACCTCTTGCTATTCCGTTTGATAATATTGCTGCTCCCTGAGCGACATCTTTGGCCTCTTTTGTAAATCTGTGTATGGGATTTCGTGTAGGTATTTTAAATTGTTCATCTAATCTTTGCTTTAGGTCATCATAGATTTCTTTATTTCTAGATAATCTCCCTGTCAAGATTATTTCTCTTGGTTGGTTTTTGAAAGAAGTCAAAAGCAGTGCAACAGCCTTAACTATTCCCTCCTTAAGACTTTCCCAGGCTTTATTGTATTCATCTCTAAGAAGGTTTGCAGAGAAATCCTCTACGTCCAGGATTCTATTTGCGGCGATGAATGTCGCACCAGCTTCGAAGAGTTTCAGTTTACTAAACTCTCCTAAAAGGTAAGCTAATTCACCATCCATTTGACCCAAACTCAGATAACCAGGGCCAGGAAAGATTGTTCCACCAACAGCATCGATGATCTGTCCATTTTCCACGGCCATAGCAGCATTATAGCCGAATCCCATTTCGATACAGATCAAATTTGCATTGTTATATTGAATTTTATATTCTTCAGCTTGATCCCAGATTGCAAAAGCTGCGACACATGTTTTATCAGCTGTCCCCATATCTATCTTATTCATTTTTCTATATTGAGGGATAGTTGGCAAAAGTACAACGCCTGGCAGTGAATATGCATTCAATCTGGCATTTTTCATCATCCATAATAATTTTCGTAATCCAGAAAGAACCGGGATATTCACATCTTCAATTTTGTCAAGAGTCGTTAAAGCCACATCTTCTTCCGTAAATTCCGAGATATGTTTGAATTCTAGTCCATATCCAGATGGTCCCACAATAACATCTGATTCAGTACTCTTAATTATCTCAAAGACATGATCAGGATTTTTAGCAACAATCTCTGTAGAAATTGACTTGTCAAGAACAACATTATCCACACTATCCTCTATACAGCAAAGATCAAAATTCTTCGTTCCAGGGTCTATCCCTAACGCTCTCAATTTGAACCCCCAAAAAAATCTACAAATATACTATTTGTATTCTTCCCTATCATAAATATGTGAAACGAAGTGGCAATGATCGAATGAAACCGGTAATTAGCCTCGAAGAATGGTGGAAATGGTATGATAGAATAAATAAGTTATTCAACTATGATATGAATGAGGATCAAAGAGCGACTGATATTCTAAGCAGACTAATATCCAAAAAGGCTATTCATCCAGAATCCATGGAGAAACTCATAACAGACAAACCAGTTCTAGTTTTTGGAGCTGGTCCATCATTGAAGGAAAATCTGTATCAATTACAAAAAGAAGGGTTATTAGAAAAATTTTCAATAATTTCGGCCGACGGTGCAACTACAGCCTTGCAAAAGGTCGTGGAATTGACTCCACAGTTCATTGTAAGTGATCTTGATGGGAAAATTGAGGATCTACTTAATGCAAATAGACTAGGCTCAACAATGGTAATCCACGGTCATGGAGACAATATCACCCAATTAAAAAAATATGTTCCAAAATTCGTAAACATCATCGGAACTACTCAAGTCAAACCAACAATCAACGTTTACAATTTCGGGGGATTCACAGATGGTGACAGAGCAGTCTTCTTTGCAGCTTCTATGAAACCTAGTATGATAGTCTTAGCTGGAATGGATCTAGGTCAAAAAATCGGTAAATATTCCAAAGAAAAAGTAAGATCTCAGGAAGAAAAAATCTTGAAACTAAAAGTCTGTAAGGATTTACTTGAATGGCTTTCATCTAAGGTTGAAATGCCTCTATATAATGTAACAGGACGTAGTGAAAATATTAGAAGATTTAAAAATGTTAGTTTTTCTGAACTTGTTAAGATAGTTAGCTAGAATTTGTATTAATTTCATTCAGAATCTCTTCGAGAGTTGATACTCTCTCGGCCATAATATCGTGCTTATGAACACTCTCTAGGCTGTGTGCCTGTACTATAATACGTGTGTCGCTAGGAAAATTAGAATATTTTTTAGCTAATGTCTTGAGCATTTCTCTAACAACATCTTCTGTGAATCGTGTTTTTTCATGAGCGTCGATAACAACCGACGCTTCAGAAGGACGTTTAAGAACTGCATGTGTTTGTCCACTCATGGAGGCTCCTATTATCTCAACAAGATCTTCTACATCCAGTGAGAATCCCTTAGGTACTTGCATGATAATAGTTCCAGTAGTCCGTTGAGTATGTGTTGCCAGTGGCATATTTTTGACTATTTTCTTAACGTCGGCTTCTTCATAGTCCAGTTTACGAAGTCTATCTTCTGCAAGAGCTTGTAAAAGATTCTGTGTGCATGGACATGCTGTGAAGCCTACAACACTTACTCCAACTGTCCGATTCACAACTATGTTCGAATTTTTTCTCACGGCAGTTACTGACGCAAGAATCTTACATGGTTCTTGTGATGTTTTACCTTGTGGAGATTTATTGATTGTAATGTAATCGCTTTTTAGACGGACTTCAGCTCTATTTGAGTAAGTGTGTTTATCTAATAGTCGGTGTGCAATATTTTCACAAAAGTCTTCAACTCGATTAGTTTTGGTATCCATTTCTTCTAGAAGAATCTCGTGCATTAATTCTGGATCCCTGGATAGGTGAACACCTCTTTTATCGCTTGGCAAATCTACGAAGAGATCGATCATTGGGATAAGAGATAGTGTGCCTTTTCCACTTGTGATCTGCAGATTTAACTTTAGATTTTTCACTCCAACTCTAGTCAGTTTTACCGGGATTTTTGGCTTTATGGTCTGAATATCAGTTACTCTATCTAGCAATTCGATTGGATAACTCAACCTACTTCACCTTTGTTGACGATTATGTTCTGGTAAGAATCCTATACAATTATCTTGTTTCTATTAGACCTTCTGTAGCGTACTCTTACACCTATCAAATTGGAACCAAAAAGAGTTACAGATTAAACAAATAAGTTAGCATAAGCTTTCACAATACTCTTACACTTACTTTGGTGTTGATTCAGGCCACTCATTTTTCCATTTAATGTATTGCAGGTATGAGCCTATCCAATTACCAAATATAATAAAAATCATAGCAAAAAATGAGGAAATTCCCAACTCTGGAATTCCACTAAATATGTGGCCAATATTACATCCACCAGCCATCATAGCACCGATTCCAAGAAGAAATCCACCACCGAAGAATTGAAAAACATCTTTTCGAGTTGGGATTATTATTTCAAATTCTTTGATGTTTAAAGATGATAAAAAGGATCCACCAATTAATCCAATCATGAAAAATCCCGCCCAATTAAACAATTGAAATGTAACAATACTCTGAGCAATATTTGCAATTCCATCAACAGTAGACAATCCAAAATTACGATAAATCGGAGGTAAGCTGGAGAAATATTTAGTAAAGATTCCTAATACACCCAGTAATATCCCGCTTATAATGGGTGTCCACTCTGGGCGTAGATGAGTTAATTTATGTTCAGCATTCTTGAGATAAAAGAAATACACTAACAAACACGAACCAAAAACAATAATGATGGTCCAAATACTTCTTGGTGCAAATTGTTCTAGAGAAGGAGTTTGATTATTAATTAAAATTAATGAGCTACTGTTCAGAGATTGAAAAACTTCTGCGATTATCCCAGCAGCTAAAATTCCAATTCCTGAAATAAATCCCAATAAAGCAATTAGCGATTTGACATTACCTTCTCCTACTCGATAGCAGACTCCTCCAGCACATCCACCTGCGAAAACTGTTCCCAAACCGAAAATAAATGCGCCTATTGGTAAAAAGATAAACGAGAAATGGATTGGATTAGAACTGAACTCGTAACCTGGTATTGAAGTTAGTAGAAAGTATCCTGTAACCGTTATAGCTACGGTAACTGGTATAATAGTACTAAGCTCACCATTCCTTATTAAAAGTAGATTTCTAAATGCTGAATTGGTACACACTCTTCCTCTTTGTAATACTAATCCAGTACTCATGCCAATGCCTAATGCAATAATGTATTGGATGATTGGAATTGGCATTAAAATCCCATTTCTTCATCATTCATTTATGCTGTAGTGATTATGATGGCTGAAGTTATTAGAAACATGATGATATTTCATCTATGAAGATCTGTTCACTCTCAAGTTTATCAGAGAACGCGAAGTGTGGTATAAAATATTCAGCTCCAAAATTAATGTAGTCCTGTATTTTATCAACACAATCTTCTGGAGTTCCTACAATCACTCTATTCATAAGTTCTTCCAAACTGGTTTCTTGAATACTTTTAATACGAGAATTCTCTTTGAATTTCAAAATCATTTTTTTTGCTTTTTCTTTTTCTGTAAAAATTATTAGACCATGCCAACTTTTTGTTATGGAATTGTAATCTCTATCATTTTTTTCACAGTAATTCTTTAACAATTCTAGTCTTTTTCCATATTCTTCTGGAGTACAATTTACTAGGTTTACATTATCTGCGTGTTGAGCTGCTATTTTCAATAAGATATCACCTTTACCACCAATCATTATTGGTGGATGAGGCTTCTGAACTGGTTTTGGAAAGGATATCAAATCATTTGCAATGTAGTATTCGCCTCTGAAATTGATCTTTTCGTCCATCCATATTTTTTTAATTAGAACAGTAGCTTCGGCCATCTGGTCTAATCTAATCCCGGCGTTTGGAAAAGGTATACCATAAGCATCATATTCCTCTTCAAACCATCCAGCACCAATTCCAAATTCCAATCTTCCTTTGCTTATTATATCAACTGTAGAAGCAATCTTTGCCAGTATTGAGGGATGTCTATAAGAATTACAAGTCACTAATACGCCCAATCTGATTTTCTCTGTTGCAGCAGCTAGAAAAGGAAGAAGAGTCCAAGCTTCAAGCATATTATAACTTGTAGCCTTTGACATAGGATAGAAATGATCATAGATCCATGCAGACTTAAAACCCATATCTTCCACTTCTTTGACTGCATTTCTTAAGTGAAAAATATCAAACTCTTCTTGCCAAAACTGTACTCCAAATTTAATTTTCATTTATTACTCTCCGAGAAATTATCATTAACCTGATTGTTATCTACGTCCAGATTAGTATTCATTCAGAATAGACTCTGGATAAGATATTGAAAAGGATAATTAAAGGAAGAAAAAATATTCAGGTTGAATTTTAAAGTTTTTCTACGGCGACTTTAACTTTCTCCACCCCTTCCTTTATGTTTTCTAGACTTGTGGCGTATGAAAATCTCATGTAGCCTTCACCATATTCTCCGAAAGCGGTTCCATGTAAAGCAGCAACATGCGCTTTATTGAGTAGGTGCATCATTAATTCTTTTGACTTCATTCCAGTTTTTGTTATGTTAGGAAATGCGTAGAAGGCTCCAGATGGTTTCTTACACGATATTCCTTTGATCGAGTTCAACGCTTCAACTATAGCGTTTCTTCTCTTCTCATATTCTCCAACCATATTGGTCACAGTGTCTTGTGGTCCAGTTAATGCCTCTATTCCAGCCATTTGGGTGAATGCTGCAGCACAAGATGATATATTCACTTGTAACTTGGCCATATGTGCAATAACCTTAGGATTTCCTACAGAATATCCGAGACGCCATCCAGTCATAGCATAGGTCTTAGAGAATCCATGCACTAAAATTGTTCTCTCTTTCATATCAGGTACAGATAGCATGCTGTAATGTTTGCCCTCATAGATGATCTTAGAATAAATCTCATCAGACATTACCAAGATGTTATTCTCCTTAGCCAACTCAGCTAGCTCTTCAACTTCGTTCTTTAGAAGACTTGATCCACAAGGATTGTGAGGTGAATTCAATATTAACATCTTAGTCTTATCGGTAATCTTATTCCTGACATCTTCTGGATTTAGCCTGAAGTCGTTTTCTTCTTTCAAAGGGATTGGAACAGGTTTTGCCTTTACTAAATTCACAACCGATTCATAGATTGGAAAAGATGGATTGGGCATTATAACTTCATCACCAGGATCGACGGTGGCTAGTATGCTCATGAAGATTCCTGGTTTCGCACCCGGCATTACAACAACTTCTTTTTCCGGGTCTATGTCTACATCAAAATCGTTTGATATGTTTTCTGCTATTGCCTGTCTAAGTTCAAGTATTCCTTGGGCCGCAGTGTAATGAGTAAATCCTGACGCTAGAGCTTTTCTAGCCGCATCTTTAATATTTTCAGGGGTGTCGAAATCTGGTTCTCCCATTTCAAAATGGTTCACTTTTACCCCTGTTTTCTCTATTTCTTTGGCCATAGCAAATACTTCAAAAGCTGTTTCGGTTCCTGTTCGAGTCATTCTTTCAGCGTGTGATGGAAGTTCTGTATTTCCCATTATCAAATCTACCTTGGAACTATTTTTCTTATTTCTTCTCTATTATGGAAGATGATTCAAAAGTCAAATGTTCATCGATTATTTAAGGATGATTGGTCACTTAAAGAGAATTGATAATTGAAATTCAGTACCTGCTTTCTTATCTGAAGCTTTTTTATGAACAAGCTTAGCAACGACTGCATCCTGTATTGCAAGTCCTGTAGAATCGAATACAGTTATTTCTTTTTTTGATGTTCGACCTTTCTTTTTACCGGCTACTACTTCTCCCAATTGGCCATAGATATCGTCTCTACTGATGAGACCTTTGCTTATTGGAACATTTATCTCTCCACTATGGGAGGCTTGATCCCAATCATCAACATAGATTTTTGATCTTTTAAGAATCGCAGGATCTAATTCCTGTTTGCCTTGGGCATCGGCTCCAATAGCATTTATGTGTGTACCATCTTCTATCCAATCATTCATTATGATTGGTTTCCTTGATGGCGTGACCGTACATACTACATCCTGATATTGTACTGCTTCTTCAATACTCCCTGTTGGAATGATTTTCAGTTTAGGATATTTTTCTTTGGCAGTCTGGACAAATTTTTTCTTAGTTTCATCACTTTTATCATATACTCTAACTTCAAGAAGTTCTCTTACTTGACTGATATACGATAGTTGCTTCGTTGCCTGAACGCCAGCACCAACTATTCCCAGTTTTATGGCTCCTTCTTTCGCAAGATATTTAGTTGCAACTCCAGCAGCTGCACCTGTTCTTGCTGAAGTTATTTCTGTTCCATCCATAATTGCTTGGGGGGATCCGGTTTTTGGATCGATTAAAATTATTATCGCCATTACTGTTGGGAGATTATAGGTTCTATTCTTAGGATGTACATTCACAACTTTGACAGCTGATATATCCATTGATTCCATATATGCTGGCATGACTCTGAGGTCGCCATCATACCGTTCGTAATATAGATATGTCTTAGCAGGCATCTGTACTTTGCCTAAACCTTTTTCTCGGAAAGCCTGTTCGACAACCTCAAGAACTTCATTAATCTCTAATTGTTTTTTGATATCTTGGTCTCTAAGTAGAAGTATCGTCAAATTGACTCAGGAATTACCCTTCTCAATCTTTAATGATATAAAATATTGCTAAATCATAAACAAATGATAGACTATTCCCAGTCAATCTCTGAGCCATCATGCATTAACCTGATGTTGCCACATTCTATTGATGTCACATTTCTGACATTCACATTTGTATAGGCTCTTAGAATTTGTTTTCTTCGATTAATATACTCTAAAATTCCTATTCCAATTAGAAATCCATTTAGATCAAGAAAACCTAGTATCTCTCCACCCTCGATCCTGTTTGGGAGAAACCCCTCCATCATTATCCCATTAAGTGAGAAATTTGTGTGTATTGCATTCTTCAAATATTTTTTATAATGGTACTCTCGAATTTTTTTGCGATCCTCACGTCCTCTCGTCTTTATGAATTTTGGAACCTGAATCCTCATGAATGGTAGATTATTTTCAAAGATATTGTAAAATTCCTTTCCTTCGTTAAGTATTATTGTCATATTTGGGTCAAGTTGTCTAATCATTCTTAATTTGTAAGCGATTGCTTCTGTGTCCAAGATCCAGCCATCGGTGTTTATGACTATTGATGTTCCTTTTTGGACGGAATTTTCAAGCTTCGAAATTCCATTGATAACTTTCTCAGTAACTGAGGAGGGGCTTGTTTTACCAACAAAGATCATTGAATCTAAGTTCAAATTATCTGATTCGATGTACGGTTTATTGATAATGCTTAATCCTAGAGTTCCAGGAGGTCCTAGATCCGATTGACCAATATCAGCATCAAGAAGTGCCACACTTTGTTTGAATTTAAGAATATGATTGACTAGAAACGTGCAGAGAGTGCTTTTACCTGTATCGGTAGAACCTATAACAAGTAATTTTTTATTATTGGATTTCTGAAATGTGTTAGCAGCCTCAAACCATGATTCAGGGATTGTAGTATCATCAATCTCCAAGTAGGTTGCGCTTTCACCAAAATCCCCCTCAATTATTGACTCTTCTATAATCTCAATAGCGAACTGTTTCTCTCTTTTGACTATCAGTCGTTGTTGTGGTTTAAATGGAGCTCCAAAAACATTTGCTTCCCCCTCTTGCAATTTCAAGGAGGCCGGCCCTGATACTAATAATGTCTTTCCGGATTGAATTAGAAATCTCAATTGTACTCCACTTTTAGGTCCTTAATTCTAGACAGATTCAATTTATGTAAAAACTAAATGTTAGATTTTATTCATCAAACATATAGATGAGTTATGCTTGAAAAGGATCCTTCTTAGAAAGTAAAAACAGTGGCTGAAGAAAGATGAGCACTCTCTCGACTCTTACACCTTCTTTAGACAGATTGCTTATTGGGGGCTTCCCAAAAGGATATCTCAGTTTAATATATGGAGAGGCGTCAACTGGGAAGACTACATTAAGTTTGCAATGCGCGGTTTCAGCCTCGAGGAGAAATTGGAAAACGCTCTATATTGATGCGGATCAATCTTTTTCTCACAAACGATTAATTCAAATTATAGGCTCAAGTCAAGATGATGTTCTTGAGAATATTCTCATCTTTCTCCCTCAGTCTTTTTTAGAGCAATCGCGTATAGTGGAAAATCTCGAAAATTACCTAACAAAAAGGGTTGGATTAATTGTTGTGGACACTGTGACTTCGCTATATAGAACATCTTTAGGCAATGCACAGGGAAACTATAGCCTTAATCGTGAATTAAATCGACAGTTAGCATATCTTGTTGAGTTAGCATCAAAATATGATTTGGTGGTCCTCATAACTAGTCAAGTAAGATCAAGAGTAGATAATATAGGATTTAAAATAGAACCAGTTGCACGTCGAACGTTATTCCATTGGCCTAAGACAATTCTAAATCTCAGATCAACAGCCGAACATAAAATAAAAGAAGCTAGACTCGATACTTTCCAATCTCAAGATGTCACCAAAAATAGATGTTATCTAAAAATGATGGAAGAAGGCTTGACGGATTTTCAAATTTCACCAATCTAATTAAGGGATATTTACAACTTGATAAATGAGATAGATATTCTTCAAGCTATTTACATAGCTATACCAGCATACATAGCTAACGCCTTGCCCACCCTATTTAGAGGAGGGCCGCCTATGGATCTCGGCTTCCATTTTATTGACGGCAAAAGGATCTTTGGAGCGAACAAAACCTTCAGAGGATTTGGAGTGGCTCTTATCCTAGGTATCCTAGTAGCAATAGCTGAAGAAATATTTCTTGGTCCTGGAATAGTTCTTATCGGTGCACTTGCCGCACTTGGTGCATTACTTGGTGATCTTTTAGGGTCTTTCATAAAACGCAGATTAGACTTTAAACCTGGAGAACCTTTTCCTATACTCGATCAACTCGATTTCATATTAGGAGCATTGATTCTTACTTATCCAGTTCAACAAGTAGGTTTTGGCACTATCATCATACTGATAGTTTTCACTCCTCCGATACATCTATTGGCGAATTTTTTCGCATACCGACTTGGAGTGAAGGGACATTGGTGGTAAAGTTAGCCGCCCATCTTGGTTTGTAGTAATATTGATGTGTAATAAACAATCAGAAGGACTAACATTAATCCGATTATTAATGTAAGGTATGCCTGACGTGGACGGTAGGCTAATTTCATACTTCTAAGTACTAAATAGAAACCAGTGGCTCCCAAGAAATAAAGCATTCCAGAAATCAAGCTTTCGTTTATTGTTTGCATATTGAGGCTTCCAGGATAGATGAATGTCCACCCACCAGCTGACGGTAGCATGGTTAAGGCTCTACCAGACATAATTTCAACAATACTATATACTCCTCCAGATAAAATGAAGATTGCAAACCCCATCAGAGCTATTGTAATAATATTGAATGATGGTTTACCCATAATTCTTCTTGGCAGACGAAATTTTCTGAATCTAAAAGCAAGATTATTTAGGAATCGATTAAACTTCCAACTAATACTTCCAGTCTTCCCGCTCAAGTCTGCCACCATGACCTTGCAGTATCACATCACATTTATAAGTTCTTAGAGGTGAAGGTTGTAAACATATTGATTTTCGACTTAAAGTTGAAATATGTTCATTGTTTATTTTTCAGAGGGTCAAATGTTTGCCTCAGCGAATATATTGTAGCAATTGTACGCATGAACTATATGTCGGTCTAGAACTTGAATCTCCTCTGGAGACTATTCATAAGCATGGCGGCTTATGTCCAAATTGTAGGAAAAAATTAGGTTTCAATATAGAGTCAATAAAGATAACGCCAGTCGAAACGGAGAGCGAATAGTCTTTAGACACTGATATATACTGTTAATAATTATTACAAATTTTAAAATTAAAGAGATGAGATTGAGTATTGAAGATCAATGATTATGAAGTTCCTGAAGGATTATTTTATACGAAGGAACATACTTGGATCAAAGTAGAAGACGACAAATGTCGAGTGGGTATAACCGATTACGCTCAAAAAGCGTTGCACGAAGTTGTTTTTGTCGAACTTCCAAACGTTGATTCAAAAGTGGAGCACATGAAACCAGCCGGAACGCTGGAATCTGTCAAAGCTGTTTCAGATTTCTTCTCTCCAGTATCAGGAGACATTATTGAAGTCAATACTAGTCTACCTGACAATCCAGAGCGGGTAAATGAGACTCCATATGGTGATGGATGGGTGGCGATTATCAAACCTTCAAACCTTGATCAGGAACTTTCAGCCTTAATGGATGCAAACAAATATGGGGACTTTCTAAAAACTATAATCGAACAGAAATGAAAAAACCAACAATGTTCTAACTACTTTTTATTCCTTAGAAAGTCCACAGATCTCTTGTTGGTTAGAGTTTAATTTTGGCATATAATGTCTGTGGTATGGTTTAGAGTCTGGCCTAGGATATGCATCTTTTTCCATTGTCTTCTCTGCAACTATTGCATTTTCTGGACAGACTTCATGACAGAGTCCACATCCATCACAATTTTTAAGGTCAATTTCTGCTTTTCCCTCTTTGATATCTATGGCAAAATAGAAACAGCAACGTTTGCATATTCCACATCCTGTGCATTTAGATCGATCAACGACAGCATATACTCCTTCATTCCCTCTCTCTACCATTGTAGGAGGATTGATTTGATTCAGAGCAATTCCTCTCAATTCCTCTATTGATGTGTAACTATGCTCTCTCATGTAATCATTAATCATTTTAAGCCAATGTTTGACTACATCGTATCCTTGGACCATGACAGCTGAACAACTCTGTATTGCTGAGGCTCCAACCATAATGTACTTTATCGTATCACTCCACTCAAGCATTCCCATGCAAGCTATGATAGGTACATTAACCTTTGGCGCAGTTTTAGCAATCCACTTTAAAGAGAATCCTATCAAATAAGGACCTCCAAAGCCTCCAATACAACCGAAGGGTATGGGTTTTCCTGATTCTATATCAACATCAAGAGTTGAGATCCTATGTGATAATGTCAAGCATGGTGAACCTGCAGCCTCAAATCGCTTAGCCCAATCATCAACTTCGCCTGTTTGAGAGGAAATTTTTGGTGTAAAAGGTATCGAACATTTTTTTTTCGCAAGTCGTAAGACATCTTCAGCCATATACATTAATGTCCAACCTAATCTCTCTCCCTTTTTTTTAGTACCGGGCTCTCCGGCATAAGGACAGGAAAAGTTCAATTCTAAAATGTCTGCCCTTGAACCATTTATTAGCTCAATGTATTTTTCCCAAGTATCCATATCACCAGCAGTTATACTTCCAATAATAACACCATCATCTCCAACGGCCTTTTTTGTGTTATCGAGTTCCTTCACATAATCTTCTGGATTTAGATGTGAACCCTCTTCGATATCTGTTATCGAGAATGAACGAGGTATTATTTTTGGATAAGCTCCTTGATCTTTCAACCAATATATTTTGAAACGTGGCCTAGGGTATACTCTTGCATATTCTTGAGGAACCAAGGTCTTCATTACGGCTCCTGCCCAACCAGCCTCAATTCCTCTCACAATATTTCGAGTAGTCTTTGTTGGCGTAGCTGATGAAAGTATAAACGGATTTTTGAAAGTAACATTGCAGATTTCACATGAAAGATCAATAGACAATCTTTCAACCCTCTTTTATTTGGATACAATGCAATCTTGAAGATAATGTTTATTCTCTATCTGGTTTTTGCGAGATAGACTCCCATTTTAGGTTATCTAGTCATGTTAGGAAGAAGATCAATCTATCAGGACTGTTTGGTGCCACATCTATCACAAAACGAGGCGTCTCTAAGAATCTCAGTATTACATCTAACACATTTCTTGGTTTCAGGAATGATCTCTCTAAGTTCCTTTAGATCTTGGAATGTTTTCTTAATTTCTACCACTCTTTCTTGATAATCTCTTTTGTTGATGCGTCCAGAAGAATGGGCTATAGACAAGTCTTCCAAATCTCTCCTTAACATCTCAAGAACTGTCGCTATAGGTGATCCCTCAGAACTCATATGCATCTCATAAGGATAATTTTTATAGTCTAATCCGCGAGGGTGGAAATTTGATTTGCGACTTGGTCTTCTATTAAGAATTAACATAGCCATGATAATCAGGGCAACTACAACCACTACTATTATGATGATCGGCAATATTTTAGAAGAATCAAAAAAGTCAAGTGTTTGTAGATAGATTTTATCCAAAGTCAAGATATCATATCCCGACAATTTTTCTTATTGTCAATATCTATATCAAACAAATTTTATGGTAATGAACTTATCAGACTTTAGTTAATATCAATTTTTGTTAGTGTGCGTTGAGTCCTCTGGGTAAGGGTTACTAATTCATATTCTTTAAGAGGATAAAATTATCTACATATATAATTCAAGTCTCATGTTTTAATACTCTAGTAAAATGGAATATCCATAAATATTTGTGAAACTTAATCGGATTTCTGCTTAAGGGAGAATAGAACTTTGTTACCACGTAAATCTGGGAAACTAACAGAGAAAGTAGACTCGGAAGCAAATAAGAAGGTAAAAGCAAAACAAATTTTGGTAGTTGCATTTGGTAATAGTCTGACCGCAGGATATCAATCTCCCACATCGGGCTCACCTCTACCTAAGATGACCCCATATACAGATCATCTTAAGCAGATGATTGATACTTCTTTGGAAAAAATCAACAAGCTAAAACTATTGAACGTAATCTTCTACAACAAAGGAGTCAGTGGAGAATTAACAGCAGATATGCTACAAAGACTAGACAGTGATGTGTTATCTGTAAAACCATCTTATGCCACAATTCTAGGTGGGTCTAATGATATAGGTTGGTCAATAGAAACCGAAGAAATTATGGATAATTTAACTCAAATGTATGATAAATCATCTTCTGCAGGAATAGAAGTAATAGCTTGTACTGTTCCATCAACTATTGGTCCGGAACCCTCGATAAAACCTAGACTAGAACTTAACGAAATGATAGAGGACTATTGCTTTGATAATGAAATTGTATGTGTTGATCTTTTTGCATCTACAATAACCCTAGGTACAAATAAGTTGGACAAGAAGTATTCAAGTGATGGTCTTCACCTTAATACTGCTGGATATACTAAGATGGCAGAGACTATCTTTGAACAAGCATTCTCAAAACTCATACCAATTTGGACTATATCCTAGGATGCACGGTAGATAATTTCCATGCACAAGTGGAGGAATAATAAAGATAATCTGATAAACTAGTGACTAAAGTTAGTTTGTTATGATCTTCGTTTCGTTCGTTGATTTGATCTCTTGGAACGATTTGATTTCTTTTTCACAATCCTCTGAAGTCCCATGAAATAGCTACTACCATCTATCAACCATTCTCTCCAAAGATCAACGTGAGTCTTTTTTGATCTTTTTTTGATAAAGTTCAATTTCTTTATCCTTACTTCTTCTGCGATGTAGGTTTTTCTTTTTATCAAAGACTTTTCCATTTCACGAGGAGAGATCAAATATGCATTGACATAAGCATCGACAGGCAAATTCATTTGTCGCCGCATCTCTTGCATCCGTCGTACAACATCTCTAGCTAAGCCTTCTGTGATAAGATTTTTAGGCATTGTGACATCAACATAAACTCGTCCTCTGCTGAATACCCCAGGTACGAAGTTCTCCGCCATCTCCTCTCTAAGTATAATCATCTCTGAGTTCAATGTGTAATGTTTTCCCTCAAACTCGATGTCATAACTACCCCTATCTTTGATTTCAACAAACGCTTTTCTTCCATCAAGTTTCTTTATCAACTCTGCAACAAGATTAGCTTCTTTTTTGAACGTTGGTCCTAACGTTTTGTAGTTCGGTATTGCCTTGAGTTCCTTAAACTTCTCCCCTTCATCAATATTCATGAATTCAATCTTTCTTGTATTTACTTGAGAGAAGATTATTTGCTCTAATTTCTCAACTGCTCTTTTGACAGAAGGATCATCTGTTACGATTATTATTCGTGAGATCGGTTGTCTTAGTTTTATTTTTGCAGTTTGTCTTGCGCTAAGAGCTGCACCTACCAATTCTTTTGCGAGTTCCATATTCTCTTCTAATGAGGATTCAATCCAATCCGCATTGGGCTTAGGATAAGGGCTCATGTGAATGCTTTCATAGGGTTTTGACTCAGAAGGTTTTATCATCTTTTGATAAAGCTCCTCCGTGAAGAATGGTATAAATGGGGCGCTCAGGAGAAGCCATGTTTTGAGAGCATTATAAAGACTTGAATATGAAGCTAATTTATCAAGGCTCTCTTTCTCTTGCCAGAATCTTCGTCTAACAAGTTTAATGTACCATCGACTGAGATCCTCTACTGCAAACTTATTTAAAATCCTAGCAGCCTTATGTACATTGAGGTTTTCCATTTCCTTATTTACAAGGAGCTTCAAGCTTTCTGTCCTAGAGAGTAGCCATATGTCTTCTTGTCGAAAAGTCTTCTTTTCTATGGCATATTTTTCGGGTTGGAATGAGTCAAGATTCATATAGATGCTAGCAAAAGCGTAGATATTCCATATTACCTTAAGGTCTCTAAACGTCTCCTCAATAGTTGATATTGAGAAGTTGAAGTCTTCCCATATTGTACGTTGAAGCTCATAAAAACGAAGGGAATCTCTTCCATATTTCTTCACAATTTCCTGAGGTGAGATAAAATCTCCTGCAGACTTACTCATTTTGTCACCTTTCGCATTGAAAGTATGACCATGCATCAAAACTGCTTTGTAAGGAGTTTCATCAAATGCGATAACACCTGCTCCAAGAAGCGAATAGAACCAACCCCGTGTCTGGTCGTGAGCTTCAACAATTAGATCTGCAGGCCACCATTTCTTGAATTCCATTTCATCGCGAGGATAATGCAAACAAGCCCAAGAAGATGCACCTGAGTCCATCCAAACATCTACAATATCAGGTATTCGACTCATAGTTCCACCACATTCACAACTGAGCTTAATTGGATCGACATCTTGCCTATGCAACTCAATCTTGGATCCTATTTTTCTAGCTCTGCTTCTGAGCTCTTTTTCTGAACCTATGACCGTTCTTCTACCACATTCACAGCAGATCCAGATGGGCATAGGTGTTCCCCAGTACCGTTGTCTGGATATAACCCAGTCTCTTGCCCCAAGCAACCAGTCTCTGAATCTTTTACTTCCAGCCCACTCAGGATTCCACTTTACTTTTTCATTCTCTTCATACAATCTTTGTTTCAAATCTGTGATCTTGATGAACCATTGCTCTGTAGCCCTTAGAATCAAAGGTGTCTTGCAACGCCAGCAGTGCGGATAGGAATGTTCAATTGTAGAGGTCTTAAATAACAAAGATTTGAATTTAAGATCTTCAACGATAACTGAGTTTGCATTAAAAACATATAACCCAGAATATTTTCCAGCTTCCTGTGTAAATCTTCCAGCTTGATTAACTGGACTTATAACTGGAAGTCTGTTTTTCTGTCCAACATCAAAATCCTCTTCTCCATGACCAGGTGCACAATGAACGCATCCAGTCCCCTCCTCAGCGGAAACATGATCTTTACTTAAAATAATCAAATGCGTATCGCGGAGTTCAGGTTGTGATTGAATTATGACTTCTTCTAGTAAAGGTGGTTTGTATTTTAGACCTTCTAATTTTTTTCCTTTGAAGGTATCTATGACTTCTTGAGGATGTCCTTTAAGAATTGTATTACGTCGAGATTCAGCGAGAATATAGGTTTCATTTCCAACTTTGACTTTTGTGTAGTCAAGCTCTGGGTTTACCATTATCGCAAGATTAGCTGGCAGCGTCCAAGGAGTCGTTGTCCAAATCAGTATAAATTCATTGTCTTTACCTTCAACAGGAAATTTCACATAGATTGATTGATCCTTTATCGTTCTATATTCATCTGTGACCTCATATCCAGATAGGGCTGTCTCACAACGTGGACACCAGTGAACAACTTTCATTCCTTTTTGAAGTAGTTTTTTTTCGTCTGCTCTTTTTATTACCCACCAGACAGACTCAATGTACTCATTCTTGAATGTGAGGTAAGGATTATCCCAATCCATCCAGACTCCTAGTTCCTTGAAGATTTTCGTCTGGATATTAATATTCTGTTGGGCATAACGTTTACAGTGTTCAATAAATTTTGATATTGTTATTGACTCTTCAATTTCCCTCTTACTTTTTATATTAAGATCTTGTTCAACCTTCACTTCTATTGGGAGTCCATGACAATCATAACCAGGTTGATCTCTAACATTATACCCCAACATTCTCCGGTGTCTGATCAAAGAATCCTTTAATATTTTATTCCAAGCTGTTCCAACATGGGGAGGATTTGTTACGTAAGGTGGGCCATCCAGAAAATAGAATTTTTTCTGGTCTTTGAGTTGCTGCTTAACCTTTTGGTAAATACGGTTTTTATTCCAAGCTCCCAGAATTCTCTTTTCTATCTTACTGAAAGAGTAATTCTGCGGTATTTTACCGATACATCGCCTAGCCAATTTGTGCTACTCACACCTTAAACACGCAACAGTCCTTATATTTTAGCTTCAAAGAGAACTCTTAATTCAACCATAACACAAATAAGGTTCATACAAAGCTCCCGTTAGAGTTAATGAGGAATGGCTGTTGTCGAGATCCGAAGGTGTTTTACACGGTTCTGTGCTTGGCTCAATGAAAGAATCAGGCACTTCGTTATTTAATAGACTTAAGATGTATCTCACTTCCATTCCAAAAGCTTCATATCTGAATTTTCTATGCATTTTAGTAGTTGCCGTAGCTGCCGCACTTCTTCGTTCTCTACCCTTAAGGTGGGGAGTATATCTTTCTGAGTTCGATCCCTATCTGCAATATCGAATAACCGAACATGTTGTCAATAATGGGTTTTTCTCGTTCTTCAGCTGGTATGATAATATGAGTTGGTATCCTTGGGGACGAGATATGACAACACAAGCTTATCCTGGTCTAGCGTTCACAGCTGCGATGCTATATTCATTCGTGCGTTCGATTGGGATTCAAATCTCTGTGCTTGAGCTCACGGTCATATTTCCAATAATATTCGGTACTGCAACATGTATTGTATTGTATATTTTTGCCAAGGATTTATGGGGACGCGGAGTTGCAATCTTAGCAGGCCTTTTCCTAGCCTTTAGTGGGTCGCATATATTCAGAAGCGCTGCTGGATTCTTCGACGGTGAGACAATAGGCATATTTGCTATGATTCTTTCATTTTATTTCTACTTAAGGGCAATTTCACCAGAGCGTACTTACAGATCAACAATAATTTGTGCACTTTTGGCGGGAGTTTCTTTAGGCTACCTTGCATCAGGATGGGGAGCCTATCGCTATCCACTTTCACTAATAGCTCTTTTCTCAGTTGTACTTGTTATATTAGGAAGGTACTCTAGCCGTCTCATCTTATCTTATGGTATTACTTTTGGAATTGCATTTTTAATCATGGGACAAGTTCCTCAACTTGGTTTTGAAGCGCTCAGAGAATGGACAACTTTTGTTATACCTGGGATATTTTTGATTCTCTGTGGCTATGAATTTTCTCGAAGAGCGAAGACTACGGCGACGAAGCTAGGAGGTATATTTGTTTCTGTCGCACTTCTAGTAGCCATCGGTTACATATTATTACAATATGGTATGATAACTCAAATAGGCGGAAAATTCATGGCAGTTATACAGCCAGCAGCTAGGATTGACATGGCTATTGTTGAATCTGTGGCTGAGCATCGAATGGCTACATGGGCTTCTTTCTACCATGAGTTTGGAATGTTGACTTTACTTGGGATATTCGGTTTCTACTTCGCTGCTAAACGCCGGAGGGACAATGACATATTCATTATACTTTTTGGTATTACCTCACTGTATTTTGCAGCCTCACTTGTTAGGCTTTCATTAATACTAGGTCCAGCAATCGCAATTTTGGCGGCGATTGCAATAAATGAGCTTGCAACACCCGCCATGGATATTATAAAAGAAACAGTGATATTTCCAAAAAAGAGAATTCGCTTCACGACTAGAGTAGGTAAAGAATTCGGTGTTGCAATACTACTTGTGCTTCTATTGATAATTTCACCAACATTTAGTAATGGTATTCGTTCAGCTTATTCTCCACCGACAATTGTGACTTCAAGCCTGCCCACTATCCAGCAAAATCCTCAAGACTGGCTGGAGGCATTGACTTGGATGAAAGATAATACTGAAGTTGACTCTGTCGTGTTTGCATGGTGGGACTATGGATACTGGATAACGACAGTAGGTGATAGACGTTCACTAGCCGATAATGGAACTATGAATACTACACAAATAGAAGTGATCGGAAGAACTTTCCTTGCTGATCATAACGCAACTCTGCCTATACTCAAAAGATATGGTGTGACTCATATCGCATTACTCGTAACATGGTATATGCGAGAGAATGTTGTAAGCTACTATGGCTACGGAGAAGATAGCAAATGGTATTGGATGGCTAGAATTAGCAATGGATCAACATTAGATGAAGAAACAGTGCATTTCTACAGTAGAAGAGTTGAGGAGGGTGAGACGGCTTATTCTAGATATGACCGTGTTCTAACTGTTGCTGATAAGAAGATATCTAATACGACAATAGTAGATGACAAAGGAGTTTCACCATCAACTTTACTCGGCTTATTAATGGCTGGAGCCTACTCTCAAGAAGCGGGAAACGAATTCTTTGTTCCAGTATTCTTCTCATCCAACAAATTCGTGTTAGTCTACGAAGTAAAATATCTGACCCCCACCAAACTTACTCTTAATTTACCGAGCAATAATGTGACTTTTCCTGAGTCTATTGAGATATCAGGAGATCTCTTGGATGAAGAATCGAAAACTTTAGGCAATCAGGCAGTCAATTTGCAAATTTCTAATGATAATGGACAATCTTGGTATCTTCTAAAATCTGTCGAAACAGCGGAAAACGGAACCTACAGCCATGTCTGGGAACCAACTGTAGGACAATTTCTCATTAGAGCAAGTTTTGATGGGCTTCCAGATAAATATGCTTCAAGTATGAGTTCGGCACAAGAATTAGAAGTACTAAAAGGAGAACCACATGTACGACTGATCGTAGAACCTACAATAATAAGTATTGGCGAAAATGTAAGCGTGGATGTAAGAATAAGTCCCCCACTATCAGTTGGACTAGTCAATTTCGAAGCTAGTTTAGATAACTTGACTTGGGTACCCGTTATAGTTGGACAGCCTGCTGAAGGTGTCTGGACACCTACATGGACTCCTGAGGATGTAGGAGTCTATTATGTCCGTGCATCATGGGCAGGTACAGAAGAGTATGCACCTATGATAAGTGAAACCTTAGTGGTTACAGTACACGAAATACCTCTGGCAGAGTGATAACTGAAATCTAATTATTATATATAGCTAATATTAGTGTGCGCGGCTCCTTTCAGAACCTGATACATTTTTCTTCAGTTCTGCTAGCACGAACTTGGTCCTATGGTTGTTTCTGTTTATCTTCGTGCTGTTTTTCATTATTTTTTTCTTCATGAATTTTTAATTCTTCTATTCTGTATCTTGCGTACTTATCATGCAAAGAGAATTTTGGTGGAATAGATGTTTCTGTTTCAGTTTTGCATCTTGGACAAATATAATTTAGTGTATATTCTTTACATTTGTTGCATCGACGAATTTGCCACTTCAATTTATCTTGTGTCCTGTTCCACCTAGACTCTTTATTGTTTTTATCGCTTCGTTTGTAGCTGCCTCAAGTGTTTTCTCAGCGATGGAATAATTTTTTGCAGTAATTTCAACTCTATATTTAGGAGCTCCAATAGTGTACACATTAATTTGAGTACCGCTGGGCTCCTCAACTTTTTTTGCATTAATTAATGCTTTTTTTACATCATCTACTCCAGTTGTATTTGTACTGGAAACCTCTATTGTACCTTTCACGGTCGCTGTGTCTATTTTGATCTTTTGGTTTGCAAGTTCAGTTAAAGTTGAAGCCCAATCAGCTTCGATATCTAAATCCTTGAATGTTTTTTCTCCTTTTTCTACAGAAATCTCTAGAGCAGTGAAAGTGTTGGGGTACTTTTCAAATATCTTGGTCTTTATCTCGTCGACCTTTTTTGAGTCTGAACCTATCTTTTCTGCAGCTAGACCTAAAATTGAGTCAGCTCTCTTACTCTTTTTCCAGTCAAGCAGTTTATCTGTTTTATCTCTACCTGTAACTCTCCTAAGAGAGAGATCGATCTGTCCTTTCTGTGCGTTTACTCTAAGAACTTTAAGGACTAATTTTTGTCCTTCTCTTGCATGATTTCTTATATTCCTGACCCATGTGGTGGCCATCTCTGATATATGTACCAAAGCTTCTTTATCATTATATTCGTCAAGCTTAACGTAAGCGCCATAATCTGAAATTCTTGTCACAGTGGCTATTACTATATCACCGAATTCAGGATATTCTTGTGTGGAGATACTATTCTCTTCCTTATCACCGGATTCAGGATTTTTTTGTGTGGAGATACTGTTCTCCTCCTAAGTTAAGTTCTGTAAAATTTCACCTTTTATCGACGCTTTTCCACCAGAGGGTTCAGAGATGACTTCGTCACATACATTGCAGTTAATTATTATTGAGGATCTATCGAATACTATTTGTTCATTAGAGCATTTTGAACAACGTACTTGGAGAAAACGACTTTCAGGTTTTGGGATAATGCCTTTCTTCACCATTATTCTCAAGCTCCAAACTCTAATTTTCGTAATCTAATCCCAGCCCTTTGAACTGTATAACTACATTTTTTGCATCGATACTTCAAAACTTGTTTCTTTGTAGTCTTTGCTGTGCGTTTTAATTCAGGCCATTTTTGTCCCCCATACCCATGTTTCTCTCGTTCATGTCTTCTTACTCCTCCAGCCAATGCTCTTTCTCGGCCTTTCTTATAGAGGGAGATAGCATGGGCAGTATGATGCTTACATTTGGGACAGAATTTATTGAGTTCTTTCATCATTTTCATATATTACGCACCAAGCCGAGGCATAGTAACACCTCTAAGTCTTCTATTTATTCATTTTTACTGAGAGTAATATGTTGGAGTAAGATTATTAATTCTGGCTGAAAACTTCTGTTGGATCTACCATCATATTCTTATTTCTAATGCAGCTTTTTGTCGAATTAGGGCTTCAGCATTTTCTCTGGGTAGGGTTGCAATATCTTCAGGTTCAAAAGGTCCATAATTCTTCATATCAACTCCAACTATTAATGGAATCTTGGTCATGAATCTAATAAGAATTCTTTCGTGTTTTTTTGTTGATGAAAGACTGGAATCTATACTTTTTCCCTCTAGAATTACTGTTTTTATATTTTCATATTGATCTATAATTTTAGTAACTGTCTCGTATATTTCAATCTCTTCATTCGAAAGATGATTCTGTGAAATGTTTCTTTTATCAAGAACTGTATCTAGAATTTTTTCAATCCTTTTTTCAAGAATTGATAGTGTGAATTTCTGAGCTTTTTCAAGCTCGATATTGAGAATTCGATATTTTAGAGTTTTATTATCTAGTATTCTTAATTCTTCAAGTAATTTTTTCAGATATTGGGCTATATCATTAAAAAAACTCGGTTCTAATTGGTGCAATTCGTCTTTGTCAAACACCTCTTGCCGCCATGTTTCATAAAGTTTTTCATACATCAATTCCTCACCGGATAAGCTCTTTTTTTACATAGAAGAAGTAAAGCTGCCGAACGTGGGAGTTTTTCATTCACGTTTTTATATGGACCATACTCTTGATCACCAAGTATGAATCTTGGGGCTTCTTCAATGTGTATTGTTTCATAGCCATCAAAAGCAATAGCTTGCTTGAATGGATTGAATTCAGGAAGTTCTTCAATTTCTATCTTCATTGCTTTGAGACCAGTCTTACCGTTAAGAGTACCTGCAACCCTAATTAATCTATGAATATCAGTTGTTACAACAGTATCTATTCCGACCGATTCCGTTGCAATCGCCTTCTGAATTAGAATATTCCATGTATGTTTACCAGTTCCTTTGATCATTCTCCAACTAGTATCTTGATTTGTATTACTATTGTACATTTGTAATTTCAAAATAGAATCTATCGCTTGAGGTTTCAATCCTATACTCTTTAACGTTTCTTTATCTGAATCAGAAAATATTCGAATAATTCGTTTGGCTAATCTACCCCTCCATCCAGGGTCATTAGGACTAAGACCACCAATTGATTTTATCTTTCCACTTGTATCCCATATATCAAGTAGATTTGTGTCTAATCCAGTACCTACTATGTAATCTACTATTTCTTTCCTATCTTCTGTGTCAAGATTTCTTATTTGCTGGGAATCAACATGGAGGTGATATCCTCTATGACCGGAAAAATTTACTCGTATATTTTCAAGGTTTATTCCAAAATCCAGGTGGATCAGGTCTATTAATTTTAAAATTTCTTCTTTTGCTTTTTCTAAACAATGATTACACATCCACGTACTTTGATTGAATTTAAATCCACCACATTTGGAGCAGGACTGAGGAGGTTTACCAAGACCTGAGAATTTACAATCGATGCATGACCATGTGTCATGTTTCTTCTTGCATTCAGTTTCTATATGATCAGCATCTATATCAAATATGAGATCTGAACCTTTCCACCCTTTCTTATCCATAGGAGCTTCTGGGTCATTATAGTAAGCAGCAGAATGATAGACATCTGATGGTACAATATTGGTAATAAAATTTCTCAACTCTGAAGTTTTTTGGAAGGTTTTATGTCTTATCACAATATTTTCGGCAAATAAAAAGAATCCAAACTCTCTACTTTCTATCGAGCTAGGAGCCAGTATGTTATTCTTATTTTTGATATAATACTCAGAGAATTTACTTCTTATGAATGTTTGAGTTATTTTCTTGAAATCTTTTAAACTGTTCATATCATTCGTCTGCTTTTAGATCTTGAACCTAAATATTAGTGGTCTAAGATGAATTAAATTAATTATTTTTATACTATTGTGATTTATTTCTTATCTGTCATTTGAAAAGTTCTTAACTTTAATAAAAGGGATTTATTTCTTTTTTAAGGCCTTCATCTTCAACCTGTAATATGTTAGTGGATGTACTATTCTGTTACAGATTTCATCAGGTGAGAAACATAATCCATGAGTCTTAAGAGTATCACATTTTGGTGGTTTATATTTAGTTTTACCACCTTTTCTTCCGCTTATATGTTCAATCTGATACTTTGTTTTATTTTCATCAAAGTCTGATGCAGATTTAAAAAAGTTCATAACATCTTCTTCTGTGGCTCCTGTATTTACTAGAAAGGAAGTTAATGTAAATCTTCCAAGATGTGAAAGTCTCCCACCAGCAGACAGACTATCAAACAATTTCTTAATACATGGTGGCATATTCTCAACTTTAATTCCCGATGGTGTGTCAAAAGTCTCGAATACAGTTTTTTCCATAGTTATGAGTTTTATAGTTTCTAAAATCTCTTTGAGAGCTTTAGGAGGTTCAACTTTTCTATTTTTAGTCTTTTTAAGTATCTTCCTTTGTATCTCTTCTTCGATTAAACGTGTTGCTTCATTCTTAGTTATTTCTACATAACCATCTTTAAGATAACGATTTGTCAGTTTCCATTTAAGATCATTCATATTCTTGATATTCTTTATATAATCTATGAAATGTAAGAAGATTTCATACGTTTCTCTTAGATTCTGACCTTTCGATTTGATATTCCAATAATATGTTCCCTGAGCTATTTCAATTACTTTTTCTAAGGATTCGGTTTTGAGCTTCTTAGAGAAACCCTTCGACTCAGCAACAGCATACCGCCTTTTAACATTTTCATTATCGATATAAGCCATCAACATGATGGATGTTGGAAAAGACAGGATCTCTATGCTTGGATCATGTTCCTGAGGTGCAAGATCATCAGGTTTGAGTAACGCTAGTCTGATTCTTTCTTCTGCTCTCTTAAGAATCGGCTTATAAGGTTCTGTTATTAAATCGGCTACTTCTATTCTTAGCTTTTTTACATAATCTGCAGATTCAGTTGTAAATGGGTATCTTGCTTTATCTCGTTCTGAGATCATTTAAGATTCTTACTCTGCCTCTATACGGGGTGCCAAATAATACATTAGTTTACCTTGTTGTGACATTTCGAATTCAAGTCTTATTGGCATATTGGTTGAGAATTCTATGGTGGCTACTTCTGAAGTAGCGGATCCAGCCTTTACCATCTCGCCAAAATAGTTAAGGTTGAATGTAGCATCAGAGTCTTCCTTAATGTCCAATTCTAGCAGAGCTCCATCGGTTTTACTCAATTCCATGCCAACATTACTTAATTCGGAGCTGGCTTTAACAAACAGTTTATCTTCCTTTGCTTTGAAACTGATATTGTCACTAACAGTTTCACTATCTTCTACAATTTCTTTCAAAGTTTCAGACATTAATTTTACTCGGGCATTAAAAGATAACTTGGGTGTAGGGACTTCCTCCTCAACAGATTCAAGTGTTGGCATTGTGAATTTTTTTAAAATTTTACCTCGTAGAGTTAGATCTACTTTCTTGCGTTCCTCATCATAAGATATCTCTAAACTTTCTTCACTCTTACTTCTTCTCAAGAGTTTTAGCATTGTAGTGATATTAACCCTGATATTTGTAGGCTTGTCGCAAACGTATTCCTCAAAAGCTTCTTTTGACCATTCAAAATCTACCATCGCGACATGAGATGGATCCATCGATCTTAACTTCAATCCATCTTCCGACGTATTAAAATCAGCTTCTTCAATCAAGGTAGATATGGCCGTTAAGAGGTTTTTCCAAATCTTTGCATCTTGAACTACAGCTTTAAACACAATTATCCCACAGTAATTCTTTATTCTATTTCATAGAACAGACTCTTCTCAATTTCGGTTTATTTATGACATTTCACGCCATGTAGATGCACAGCGAGTACATCTTAAGAATTGAGTTGATGATTCATCGGCCCCCCGTGTCTGAACAAGCCAGTAGAATGCCTCTGGATGACCACATTTTGGACATACAGCAGAAGTCTTTGGTAGGGTTCGAATTTTTTGTTCTTCTTTTCCGATGACTATTATCTTCTCTTTATCATGTTTTATTTTCGATACTTCTTTTGCCCCTTTCTTTGTTTCATAATTGCATTTGGGACATACTATAACAACTTTATTTTCTTTCTTTGTGGGTATCAGAGTCGTTCCACAGTTAGGACAAAAATTCATTTTTTGGAGCAACCGTCCGTGCCATTACTTAATAAGAAGAATTTAAGGATTACTTGAGTATTGTGACCTGAATGTAACTTTATTTTAATATTGTCTCGGGCATTTGATGAACTAATGTTCTAGCAAGTAGCCGTGCAACCCTTAATGGTTCTGGAATGCTTCCATGTAAGGTAAATTTATTGAGGGCCTGAATAGTATCTTTTCTATCCAGTCCTAGATACCTGGCGAAAATTTTCTTTCCTGTATGTAGCTTAAATTCTTCTCTCTCACCATTTTCTTTGTATTTAGCAATTCTATCTTCTGCCTTGGGACTAAAATATTCAGTAAGATATTTTTCCAGACCTTCTGATTTTTCATAAGTAATACAAATGATAGGTCGCGCTATATCTCTATAAACTCTTTTTAAATCTATGATATTAAACCAGCTGATAACACATCCATTCAGAAAAACAAGATTGATGTCTTCTCTCCCAAGTTTCTGGTAGATCTCCAAAACACATTCTGTTGCATCCATCCCCCCTACCGTTGTTTTCGAAAAAGAAAATCCATCTATTATCAGATCTGCACGCATTATTAAACCAGTTAAAATGGATTTTTTACTCTTATTTTTTATGAAGCTCTCTGAGATTCCTAGAACTCTTATTCCCTTTTTATCTACATGAGGTATAGGTGTCAGCAAGATCTTTGACCATTGATAATCATTAAGGCTTAGTCATTAATTCTTGTCAGTCAGTTTTAATCGACCGTGATTTTTGTCTCTTGTCATCACTCTCCTTGTGGCTTCTAAAGTTAAATCAGTAAATGCAGTGCATGGATCTAGATTCTTTTTGAGTATATCAATTGCTTCTTCTGTTCTCATAAGTTCTTCTCGCCATACGTATACAATTAGTGCTTCGACTGCATTTGCGATATCATCTCTTCTGGTTCGTTTAGCAAGTAGATCTTTTAAGCCAGATTTCTTGGCTGCATCTGCTAAGATGCGGTCACTGACTTTGATTCCTGTAGGTTTACCTTCAATTTCGGTAAGTACTAGAGAATATATGAAATTGACATATGCATCACCAAGCTTTGCAAGACCTTTATCTGTAAGAATTCTTTGTAGTAGTCCTGTGCACATTACTTTGTTCCTATAGCTTTTCTAAATTCTGAGAGAAACTCGTCTGTTCTCTGATTTATTTTTTTTAATGCACGTTCGAGTATTTTTTGAGGGTTACCATCTTTCTTTACTTTGATATAGATTATTGATTTTTCAGTTAATGGATGTGGAGTATCATAACCAACATTCTTTATGCTTCGATCTTCAACTAAAGTATTTTGAAGTAGATTACAGAAGGTGTGTCCTTCGCCTTCTATTTCTAACTTTAATTCATCTTTTGTTTTTTTAATTGTTTTGATTCTCAAACTATTCTCCAATCCTATGAATACTAATCTCGAGCTAATTTTCTCTTTTCAATATTTTTGCATCTCTCACATTTTAACACTGTTCTCTTTAATGATAGTTGATATCCACAATTTGAACAGAAAGTTTTCAACACTCCTAAATTATGATCAGAAGTCATTAGTCTGATAATCCCACCTGATGTGCTTATGATCTTCGCTCTTATTCGATCCATTGGCTTACAGATCTCTCTCATGTTCTTAGCGTATTGAGGGCTTGATGCTGAGATATGTAAAAACCCAGTGAATGGTTTTGAAAGCACACTATTTCCAATTTTGATTATTTTTATTACGGCCAATTTTTCCTGTACAACTTCTACAACCCCTATTATCTCCCCGCCTTCCAATGGATAAATTGGTGAAATTTTTGGTCTAATGGAAACAGTTCTGTACTTTGAGTCTGTTCTCGCGTCTCCAATACGCTGTGAGTATATGACGCCATCTATTTCATATGTGCCCTGGCCGGCGATAAATTCTTCGATAACTCCTATTTTCGAGCCTGGTACTACAAATTTTTCTTTAATGGCAGTCTTGTTAGACATTAGATATTTACCTGGACCTTGCTCTAAGTCTTGTTGCGCTCCTCGTTAATCTTGGGTACTTATAAAAACTATGTTATAGGAGAACAATAAGAATTCAGGCATTTTTTAAACTTATAATGTAAAGATCAACATCAACAATGTAACTCTTCCTATTATGAAATGCATATGTTTTAGGTATCTTAAATTGCATTTCGTAGAGCCCATCAATCTTTCCAGATTTACTTTCAATAAATTTCATCAAGTAATTTCGTGTCGTACGTTTATGTAATGAAATCGTAACATTAGCAATTGATAGAGCTTTTAACAGGAATCTGCTGTCTGCATGTCTAATCTTTGTGCCGAAGGGTGGATTCATTATTGCGGTATCAAATACTCCTCGTATTGCACTAATATCGGAATTGATCCAAGATATTTTGTTTTGAACTTTCAATAATCTTGCATTTTTATTAGCGATTTCTATGGCTAAGGGATCTATATCTACGGCTAAAACTTTTTCTGCTCCAAGAATACAAGACCCAATAGCAAGTCTTCCGGTCCCGCATCCAAGATCCACTATGTTTTTGTCTTTTATACTATCGTGGATGTCTGACGCTATAGATAACATCTCAGCAGCTGTCAAAGAAGGGATAGTATATTGTTCAAGCCAGAACTTAGGTTTTGGATGGGACGATATTTTCTCGAGTACAATTTCAAGTTTTTTTCTCCGAATCATTAGTAATGATTTTCTCCATTTCAAATGTAATTTAGAGAATACCAGTATCGAGTAGGTTTTCCCACTCCATTTTTCCTATAGCGACAAGAATCTCTTTTGGCAATAGAATTGAGTTATTGAATTTTGCCGCATCATCAATAGCAAGTCTGGGACAGGCAGTATTGACGAAGATATCTACTTCTTGAAAGTTACTCAGAGAGTCAGGTGAGATTTCATCTGCAGATATCATAATTACGTCCTTTTCTTTTCGTGAAATCTCTTTCTTAAGCATCTCTGCTGTTTTAGGATCATATTGTCCGACTTTTGTACTAAGCAATATTGCAAAGTTATTTGATTTCTTTGCTTTTTCAATAGCTGTGTATCGACTAACAATGAGTGATTTTCTAATATCTTTCAAATCGATTACCTCGTTTGTATAGGGATCTGCTTGTATGATTGGTTTATTGACAGCTAAACAAGCGCCCAAACTATGAAATTTACTTCCAATAATAAAGAAGCAATCAACATAATTTGATATCTTCTTCAGTGGAGTGTAATCACATCCAATTATTTGTCCTGAATATGAACTGTGACCTTCCTTGGGAGTGATTATCGCATTGAATCCTAAATTTTTTAGATGTTTTTCCACACTTGTTAATTCATCTATATGTTGAATAGTTGTAGCGATTCCAATATCATGTCCAATTAGCTTATTCTCTGCTTTTTTGAGAACAGAATTCAAATCAAGAAATGACTTTGCCGAAAAAAATATTGTAGGAACTTCAAGTTCGGATCGGAATGGCGTATGACCATAATGGACTATTAAATCTACATTCAGAATTTTTGCCTGATTTATTGCTATGTCGCACCCACCATAACAAGGACTTGCAGATAAGAACACCTTTGTTTTTGCATTCTTTTCAATGGTAGTCGCAAGAGTGAATGCTTGCGGTTTTAGTCCATCAGGGATCTGAATTAAAATTCGTTTCGCATTACGTCTGTTTATCTCTTTTAATACTCTATCAAGTTCAAAATTATAAGATAAAGTCAATACTAGGCACTTCAGCCTCAACTCTAGTTGATTTAACATCAGAACAATAAAAATGTATTATATATCGTGAAAATCAGGCTTCTATTTGCTTAGGAGCCTCATTGATTCTCTCAACAGTAATACTGCATTGCATTGGCAGTTTCTTTGAACAGGCTGTCAAAGCTTCTTTCGCAAGTTGTATGGAGCTTTCATTCACGAAGACATCTATCAATTCTTGGTTCCGTTTAATTCTTGCACCTCGGCTTGTAGGTTTTCCAAACGCTCTTCTCATGCCTTCTTGAAGCCTATCAGCACCCGCAGTTGCGATCATTTTGTTCTCTCTGAGAAAAACATGGGGATAGACTCTGATACGCATTAGATAACCCGTTTCTCCAAGTTTATTTGATAAGACTTTATTTGCTGAAATTCTGGCAGCTTCTAAAGCATTATGAACCACTTGAATCTTCATCTGAGAAATCAGTGTTATCTTGTAATCATAATTTACTTTTGGGTCACCCATACTGAATTTTACAATTTTTGAGACTGGTTGGCCATGAATGTATTTAGCTCTCGTGTATATATTTGCCTTGCTTATACGATAATTTCTGCCCTTCATGTTGGGTCGCCGTTTGCAAAGAATGAATGGTCAGTATTATTTAAACATCCGTGCTGGTCATTAAATCTTCTTAATAAGGTCTTAGTTAGTGGTTATCTATTCTCTCTATAGCTCTTCTAAATACTCCAGTCATCAAGCTTGCTTCTCTTGTGGAGATTAAGCCACGTGAAATCACATTAGATAATGCTGTTCTCGTAAGTGGTATTTTATAGGTTGGTATGCTTACTTTCCTTGATAGATCTTCGAATTTATCGACAAGTCTTAACCTAGTTTCTTTGTCAGCTTGCTTAAAATAACTCATGTTCATGTTTTGCGCAGTTCTAATTTCATATAGTGTTATTGAAACTGCTGTTGCGATATTCAGAGTTTTGTACTCACTATTTGTCGGAATTGTAATTACAAAGTCGCATTTTGTGATCTCTTTATTGGTTAATCCTCGGCTTTCTCTACCAAATATTATTGCAATTTTTCCCTCAACGATTTTCACTCTTTCAGCAAATTCTCTAAGAGTCAATGATTTTCTGTTTAGATTTGATGGGTTTTTCCCGATTATAGCTGTAGTTGCAACAGTGTAGTCACAATTTCTCAGTGGGGGGTCTAGATTCTGCACTATTCTTGCTTTTACCAACAGTTCTTGAGCATGGCTTGCTAATGCTCTTGCTTCTGGTCCAAGTCTGGTTTTTGGGTTGACTAACCAGAGATTCTTATATCCAAAATTTTTCATAATTCTTGCAATAAGACCTATATTGCCTTCATGTTCCGGTTCTACGAGGACTATGTGAATCTCCAAATATAATCACGGAGCGACACTATGATTTGTTATAGAACTTTAACTTTGATGAGATTTTCTTTGTTAACTGTTCAAAATCTTCCACTGTCATCTGATATACTCTTTTATCAGGGATTTCTGTATTCAAAATTTCTATTGGAAAGTAAGGAATTTTCTTATCAATATAATGCTTAAGAGAACTTCGTAGTTCTCTTCTTCTTTGAGTAAATAATCCTCGCACAAGATCTGAGAAGATTTTCTCGTCAACTGTCTCATTGTATTCCTTTGGTATAATCTTGACTATAGCGGAATCAACCTTAGGCTGGGGTCTGAAAGCCTTCTTAGGAATGTTCTCTAATAACTCTGGTTTCGTTTTATGATTGATCATGACCGTCAATCTCCCATAATTTTTTGTCCCAGGTTCCGAAACTAATCTATCGGCAAATTCTTTCTGAAATGTTAGGACGATAACTCGATAGCTTCTTTGGATGAGTTGGAATAGTAGTTTTGAGGATATATTGTATGGTGGGGTTGCTACAACTTTATCAGATTCTGGTAATGTTTGATCTAAAACATCCCCCATGATTATCTCAACCTTAGGATTTGTTTTGAATTTTTCTTGAAGAAACTCAGCTAAAACTGGATCCTTTTCTATAGCTATTACTCTTCGAGCCTTTGCTTGGATAATTTGTGTCAGCGCACCAAAGCCAGGTCCGATTTCTAGCACGATTTCTGTAGGCAATATTTCTGCATAGAATACAATTTTCTTTAATAATTGACTGTCTATGAGAAAATTTTGACCAAGTCTTTTTTTTGGAACGAATGAGTAATGTGTTCCTCTTTTGTCCATCAGGGTGCCCTTATAAAAAGTCTGTACTTTGATTCGCCTGTCAATTCTTCTATTATCCTTCGAACTATGATCTTTATAGGATCAGATATTCCAGTTCTAGATTGAATGTCAGTGAAGCTGTCAAATGGTTTGTTCTCTCTAGTATCGATGATCTGCCACATCGATTTTTTTCCGATCCCTGGCAGAAGCTCAAGAGCATGCATTCTAGGTGTTATTGGTTGCACTTTGTTAAAAAACTCTACAAAATTGTTTTCTTTCTTCTTAATAAGTTCTTCAAGTATGACTGGAAGCTCAACCTTAGCCGTAGCTGTCAATTCGTCGTAGTTGATCCTTCCAATGATTCTTTCAACTTTATCACGTTTATCTTTTCCAACGTATATTTTCTCATGTAGAGTCACAGTTGCTCCAAATTTAAGCTCCAGGTCAAGTAATGTATAATGTTCTTCTCCAACGACTTGAACTGTGGGTGCAGCAATGTGTCTTTGGCGGTCATACGTATGTTTCCCAGTTGGAAGAAAGTCAAGCACGTAAGCATTTTCTTCGTACATTCGTGCACGATCTAAAGTCTCATAATTAGATCGTTTATGTTGCAGTTCTCTACCTCCGTATCTTTTGGTAGGAATTGACATCCTCATTATCTCCTTTGGTTGAGCTAGTAGAAATATTTCAAGAACTAAGGCATAAAATATTGAATACGTTACTTATAGGAATCTGTTCGATGTACGAGGATGTTTTCAAAAGTTATACTTCCAGAATTAAAATTACATATTCCTTCAAGAAAAGGTTTTCCTTATTATTAACAAGATTATGGATTGGTTATAGTATATCTTCAAATTAACGCTTTTCTTATGAATTGCTATAATTTTTTGAACTGTCAATTTTTCTATATTTTTTCATAACTTTTCTCTTAAGTTTAGTTCCGCATACTTCACATAGATGTCCTGTGTAGCTATGAACATATCTCCGGAAACATGCTGGACAATATATGGACCAGTTAAATTTGTAAGTGATACCAAAAGTTGCAAGAAAAGTGTAGTTTATACCAAGATGTTCCGCTACATTTTGTATGGAATAATCATCACTAACTATAGTTGGACTCATTCCTTTTAATCTCAGGTCCAGACCTAAAGCAAGAATCTGAAGGTCAGCTTTAGATAGGGATAACCTTTCCCCTAGTTTGAGAGAAGCCTTCCTAACCATATCGCATGAAGATCGTCTGGGTGATTGCACTAATAGGATACTACTATCTCTAGATGTGGCGAAACGCAAGGCTGCCATGCTATCGGAAGGTAATTCTGACTCGACTTCTGGTACGGAGTAAACTTCTCCTTTGATTATTGATGGATTAACGCCCATGACTAGAGCTGAAGTGTCAAGAATATACGCTATCATCCTCTCTCGGCCCCAATTTATGACGGGTCAGGCTTCGACTCCAGAAGGAAGAGTTCAGTCTGACAAATACAGCTCTATTCTTTGATTTTCTAATAATGATGGATTCTTCAGGAGCGAGCTGTTTTGTATATCGACCGTCAACAGTCAAGAGTGCCCCCATATTAGTATTTGTCAATTTGATGCTAAGATCATCGGTGGAAGATAAGACCAATGAACGCATATAATCCGCAGGTGAAATGAATACTACTACGAAAGCATCAAGAGACGTTTCAAGAATTGGGCCTCCAGCTGAGAAAGAATGAGCCGTCGAGCCAGTTGGGGTTGCAATTATCAAACCGTCAGCTCTTTGTTCGATTAGTTTATGATTATTTTGTTTAATTACAAAATTTTGCATCTTCCACGATGTTGCCGGCGTTAATAGTGCTTCATTAACACCTTCGGCAATATGCTTGTCTCTAAAATAGACAGATAATTTGGAGTGCTGCTCAAGATCATATTTTCCTTGTAGGCACTCTTCAAGAGCTGTTAGTGCCTGATTGGGCTCAACTTCTGTTAAGTATCCACGTCTACCCATATTAATAGCCAATATCGGTGTCTCAGGTTTTGGAATATTCATACTTGTTTTAAGGACTGTCCCATCTCCTCCAATTGTTATTATCAAATCGACCTCCATCTGTGATAGAGATACTCCTTGTCCAATACGATTATTTTTGGCAAATTCAATCTCAGGAAAAGTATCAATCTTCCTCGATTTCAGATATCGACAAATTTTAATCGCGAGTTTTAAAGCATCATCACTATCGAGACGAGGAACGATCCCAATGCTTTTAAACAAGAATATCACCAACTGCCTGAAGAAAAACTTAGTAATAGTTATTTTAACGATCTTATGAGGTTATAGCAGGAGCCTTCCAGTAAATATTTTAGCTGGTATGAATGTAAAAAAGTCATAATTTCGAGGAGATGATGATGAGTAAACCCGTTGACTTAGGTAGTATAAAAGTCGGTCAATACATTCTCATTGATGATGAACCATGCAGAGTAGTAGAATATGAGAAAAGTAAGCCAGGTAAACATGGATCTGCGAAAGCCAGAATAGTAGCTATGGGATTTTTCACTGAACAAAAAAGAAATGTAGTAAGTCCTGTTGATGCAAAAATCGAAGTTCCAATTATAGATAAACGTACTGGCCAAATCATTGCCACTATGGGCGAGAATGTTCAGATAATGGATCTAGAGAGCTATGAAACATTTGAAACACCTTTACCAAAAGATGATGAGCTTAGATCGAAACTTGAAAGCGGAATAGAAGTAGAATATTGGAAGCTGTCTGGTAGATCTAAGATTATTAGGACAAAGTGATTAGTTAGCCATAACATAGGGTTCCAATCAAGGTCGAGTATAGATGCCCTATGTAAAACAAATGAAGATACGTCATCGAATGAGCATCGCAGATATTGCATTTGAGATGAGCAAAAGTGGTGTTTTAGGTGCTGGAAAATTTGCTCAAACAGTTGATATAACAAAAAATATCTTTTTAAAAAAATATACATGCTTTCTCTCGTTGGCTGGACCAATGGTTGCTGGTGGATTAAGACAAATAATTCGTGATTTAGTCGATGATGATTATGTGAATGTCATCATATCAACTGGAGCCAATGTTACACATGATCTGATTGAGGCGTTAGGATATAGACATACAATTGGGACATCCAAGGCTAATGACATTAAATTAAAGAAAAATGGTATCGGCAGAATCTATGACATCAATATAGGAATGAAAGCCTTTGAAGGATTAGAAAAATGGGTCTATCAAATTCTAAACGAGTTGAATATTGAGACAAAAAAGAATTTGGCCGGATATGAGCTACTCTGGGAATTTGGTAGGAAACTGAAAGATAATAATTCAATTTTAAAAACATGCTATAAAAAAAAGGTCCCAATTATATGTCCAGGTATACAAGATTCAATGCTTGGAATGAACCTTTGGACATATAGCACATTTAACAAATTGATGATAAATTCACTTAAAGATCTTTCAAAATTAACTGAGATCTCTCTTGAGTCAAAAAAAATTGGTGCAATAATAATTGGAGGTGGATTACCAAAACATCATCTTCTTATGGCTAATACTATTAGAGGTGGTGTGGACGCTGCAATTCAAATAACTATGGATAGACCAGAAGCCGGTGGATTAAGTGGGGCACCTCTCGAGGAAGCAATAAGTTGGAGAAAGATCAGAAACGAAAGAAAAATTGCTAATTTAGTAGGCGATGCAACAATACTGTTCCCCTTAATAGTGGCCGCAGCTTTGGATTAACAAGATAGAAGTATCTTTCAAATAGATGGGAAGTGAAAAATTACCATTGAGTGCACTCGAAGGTCTGGGCAAGTCACTTAGTAACTCTGTAAGAAAACTTATGCGTCTTCCGATTGTCGATGAAAAAGCTATAAAAGAATTAGTAAAAGATCTTCAACGAACACTACTTGCATCAGATGTTAATGTAGATCTTGTCCTCAATATATCGAAGAACGTTGAAGAAAGATCTATCAAAGAGACTTTACCACCGGGCATCTCGAGAAGAGAACATGTTATAAAAGTGCTTTATGAAGAGATCACAAAGTTTCTAGGCGATAAGCCAGCTAAGCTCTCTCTCGATCCACAGAAAAAACATGTAATAATGCTAGTAGGGATTCAAGGAAGTGGAAAGACAACTGGCGCAGTGAAACTTGCACGATTCTATCAGAAACGTGGCCTAAAGGTGGCTATAATCTGTACAGATACATATAGGCCAGGAGCATTCGAGCAGTTAAAGCAACTTGCTGATAAAGCGAATATAATTACTTTTGGAATGAAGAATGAGAAAAAACCTGATAAAATCGCTCAAAAAGGATTAACTGCATTGAGGCAAGAAGGCTTTGATATTATTATAGTTGATACTGCAGGACGACATAAAAATGAAAGAGATCTTATGGATGAAATGAGTAAACTCTCGGACACAATAAAACCTGACGAGGTCATTCTTGTAATAGATGGAACGATTGGTCAACAAGCAGCGTTACAGGCCTCAGCATTCAAACAAGCTACTCAGATGGGATCAATATATGTAACGAAGTTAGATGGTTCAGCCAAAGGAGGCGGTGCTCTATCGGCTGTCGCTGCCATAGACTCAAAGATCAAATTCATTGGTACTGGAGAGAAGATCGATGATATTGAACAATTCATACCGGCTAATTTTGTTAGCAGACTTATGGGTATGGGTGACATACAAGCTCTTATTGAGCGTGTAAAAGAAGCAGAGCTTACTATTCCAAAAGGTAAAGCTAAAAATATTCTCCACGGAAGATTCACACTCAGAGACATGTACGAACAAATGGAAGCCATAAGAAAGATGGGACCATTACGAAAGATATGGAGTATGGTACCTGGAGGCTACAATATGCCTGACAATATGTTTGACATTGCCGAAAACAAATTGGACTCATGGCGATTTATCATTCAATCAATGTGCAAGAACGAAATAGAAACTCCAAAAATCATGGATTCATCAAGAATTAGGCGGATTGCCAGGGGTTCTGGAAGAAGTGAAAAAGATGTAAAAGAACTTTTCAGCCAATATGGGTCTATGAGGAAAATGATGAAATCAATGAAAAGGCAGAAATCCAAATTTATGAGGCGATTACCCGTACAGTCATGAAGCAATATTGAAATCATAAGAATTGTTTATAAGTTGAATAAATAGAAGTGGATGAAACTCCTCGATCTAAAGTAAATAGGCGAGATGATCTGCAAATGGTAAGAAAATCTAAAGGATATCGTGCAGCTACTAGGTCATTATTCAGGAAGAAGCCTCGTGAAAGAGGTAAGATTGGTTTGAGTAGACTCCTTCAATCATATCAAGTTGGAGATCGTGTAGTCATAAAAATTGAACCTAGCGTCCACAAAGGTATGCCGCATAAAAGATATCATGGAAAAGTAGGCGTTGTTAAAGAATGTAGGGGTAGAAGCTATATGATATCAGTTTCAGCTGGTAACAAAGAAAAGAGTGTAATTGCACGTCCTGAGCATATAGTGTTATTTAAGGGATGAAGCTTATGCCAAGAAAAATTCTTGAAAAAAATGAAACTACAATAGCTGAAGCCGGAAAGATACTTGGTCAGATTAAAGAGGATGAGATGGGGGAATTTCAACGCAGAGTCTTAGAATACACACAAAAATTTACGAGAATATCGACAGATAAGGCAAAAAAACTTACTAAAGAGTTGGACTCAAATTTCGAAATCGAGAGAAAAGAGGCTGTACAAGTTGTTAATTGCATGCCTGAGACTATTGGAGAGCTAAGGTCTACTTTATCTACCAAGGGGAAAATCCTTTCTACTGAACAGCTTGAGGCGATGCTCAAGATCATTGATAAGTTTAGAGAAAAAAAATAGACGATAAGATTCATATCAATTTATCATCTTACTGAATTTTATTCAGGGAGTAGATTTCGTATCATTTCAATTCCGTAATATCCGCCATAAGCGAAAGTAACTAGCATTACTGTCTTACCAATTATTGATGCAGTAAGGGCTTTCTTTTTTGGATACTTCATCATACCTAAAGGAATCCATATTATATCATCTGGCGAGAATGGTGTTACTGCAAAAAGAAAAATTAGTATGGCGCCATATTTTTCAATTCTAGGTTTCCATGTGTCGATTCGCTTTCGATATTTTTCAGAAATCACATATCTTCCGCCCTCACCAATGTAGTAATGTGTGAATTGACCAATTCCAGCGCCGATGCCAGCTAGTATACCTAGGAGAAGTGGGTTAAGACCAAGAGCTGGGTCACTCAACAGAAATACGATAATCTGAGGTGGAAAGATCGATATCATAAGAGAACTTGTACCTATAAATCCAGAGATTAAAGCTCCAGCATATCCTAAACTCAGTACAAATGAATAAAGACCGTGAACACCCACCACTGCAATTATTGCTGAAATAGTTATTATTATTGTTGCGATGGCAATTACCACTAGTTTATTCAGAGTCTTTCACCTACGTGAAAGTTTTCATAAGTTAAATTGTTCCAGCTGTTTGAGCACATGCTGCCTTATCTGTTCTGGTTTAGGCATCTCCTCAACAATCTTACCATTTCTTATAAGTGGTTTAAGCATAGGATCGGTTGTCTCTCCACATACAGCACAGTTTGACAGCTGATTGTTAGCCAGAGATACTTTGTCAGTCATACATTTATGGCATCGCCACACTTGTTTCCTACCACTGAGTTTACCTCTCTTGGCGTCGGGTTTCCCATTCTTTTCTACGATATCTAGGGCAAAATCTATTGTCGGAGCATTACTAATGGAAGTTCCGACTCCAAATCCTGATACTCCTGCATTAGATAGTTCTTTGATGTTGTTCTCATTCAATCCACCTGAAACGTAGATCTTGACTTTTTCGTATCCTCTTACATTGAGTTCCCATCTTACTTCTCGAATTATTTCGGAGAAATCACCTCTTCTAGATGATGGTGTATCAAGTCTAACTCCATTTAGTTTTCCTTTGAAGCTCTCTGCGGCCAGTATAGCTTCAGTTTTTTCGTCACTGTATGTATCTACTAAAGCAATTCTAGGTATGTCTTGAGGCATGACTTCATCGAAAGCTTTCCAAGCTTTGATTTGACTATCAAAAGATATTATAAGAGAATGAGGCATTGTTCCTATTGGCTCTTTACTGATTGTGTCAGCTCCAGATAGACTTGAAACTCCGTCTAAACCTCCGATATATGCTGCTCTATCAACCATTCTGGAAAGTCCTGGGTGGACTCTTCTTATACCGAAAGATATCACCATTTTGTCTGAAGCTGCTTTGCGAACTCTTGCCGCTTTTGTAGCTATACCTGAAGAATGACAGATTAACCCAAGAAGTGGGGTTTCAAGATGACAGAAATTCCTGTAATCTCCTTCAATGCTAAGGATAGGAAGACGTAAACCATTGACATCACGTTGTCTGAATATTGTTCCCTCGTTAAATGAATAGATATTTACAGGTAAATCTTCGAAAAGATATGCAATTTCATCAATACCACATAGTACAGCCCACGGCCAAGAATTAGGTAATGCGCCAGCTGTAGCCTCCATTACAACGTCGATTTTTCCTATTCCTTTTGTCGAAAGGATTTCTTTGGTCCTCATGAAGTAAACATCAGTTGTTCTACCCTTCTTGATCTCTTCATCAGATGAAAGATGAAATCTTCCCATAACTAGATCATTTCCTCTCAGAATTTTGATTGAATTCAATTATCAATTAATTATCTAGAAGTCGAAAGGTTGAGGATGTTTAAATAGATTAATCTTGGTTCTAATCTTGTAAAAATAGTGATAAGATTATGAGTCTGCTGAAACTTCGCATGTCAATTATTGGAACGCTTGCATTATTGATAGCTATTTCAACATTATTTTTCACAATTATATTAAGTATTGTCGGGGTTACAAATATTGTCGCCCTAGT
>DAOUZW010000090.1 GCA_030671315.1 Candidatus Bathyarchaeota archaeon | reverse complement strand
TTCCAAGCGATGCCTTGGATGGTGAAATTGTTGTATGTCCAGACTGTGGTCTCGAACTACAAGTTAAGAAAAAACCCACAGGAGAAATTGAATTAGCCGAAGTCACAAAAGAGAAAGAAGATTGGGGAGAATAATTGACCGGCTCCATCGGGATGCTTTATGATCAATTAAGGCCCGAGGAGCGCCTCCTGATTGAAGCCGCAAAAAGAAAATCATTAAGATTGGGGCTTCACGATTCAGAGAAACTCTATCTCGATATTAAAAATACGGATCAGGAAGAGCTCTTCGAGGAAATAGTCTTACAGAGATGTTTGAGTTACTTTCGCAGTGTACATCTAACATCCCTTTTGGAAAACAAGGGAATAACTGTAATTAACTCTTCTAAGATTGCGTCAGTATGTGGAAATAAATTATTAGCATCAATGAAACTTGAGGAAGCAAATATTCCAACTCCGCATACAGTTGTTGCATTTAGTATTGAAGCAGCTCTAAAAGCTCTTGATGAGGTAGGATATCCTGCAGTTCTCAAACCCGTAGTAGGAAGTTGGGGAAGACTCGTCGCTCCTTTAAGAGATGTTGAATCAGCAAAAGCTATTCTAGAAGATCGAGAGAACATGTTTCCAATTTATCAAATCTACTATATTCAAGAGATGATTCAGCGTCCATCAAGAGACATACGATGCTTTGTGATAGGAAATTCTGTTGTGGCAGCGATATATAGATACGCGCCAAAAGATGATTGGCGAACGAATACAGCAAGAGGAGGACACGTAGAATCCTGCAAAGTGACAAGCAATATGGAAGAACTTGCCCTTAGAGCAGCTAAAGTGTTTGGTGAAGGAGTATATGGTGTTGACATGATGGAAAGCGAAAATGGCTTAACGATACATGAGGTGAATTATACTACTGAGTTCAGAAATAGTGTTCCAGCAACTGGTGTAGATATACCTGGATTAATGCTGGATTTTGCAATACAAAAAGTGAGGAAGTAGAATTGAAGATTTCTATAATAGGTGGTTCAGGCTATGCCGGGGGGGAACTGATACGAGAACTATTGATACATCCAAAAGTAGAAATTTCTCTGATCGTCTCAAGAACTCATATCGATGAATATGTTCATCGAATACACCCAAATCTGCGTGGTTATACTGACCTTAAATTTTCTCCTTTGAATATCTCCGAAATAACTTCAAATTCCGATTTAGTATTTGCAGCAATTCCACATGGAACCTCAGCAGAAATTGTTCCAAAAATCTTAGAAACCGGATTAAAAGTCATTGATCTAGGAGCAGACTTTAGGCTAAAAGATCCCAATTGCTATCCTAAATGGTATGGGTGGACGCATCCACATCCTGAATTTCTAAAGGACGCTGTATATGGTCTTCCAGAGCTTCACCGTGAGGAAATCAAGAAAGCAAAACTCGTCGCCTGTCCAGGATGTATGTCGACTGCAACCATTCTGGCACTTGCACCTCCAATTAAAGAGAACATTATTGAACCTAACAGAATTGTTGTAGATGCAAAAATTGGATCTTCAGGTGCAGGGAACGTACCAACAAAAGTCTCCCACCATCCTGAACGAGCAAGCGGACTCAGACCTTACAAAATTGTGGGTCATCGCCATATTCCTGAGATAGAACAAGAACTTTCATTACTGACCAAAACTGCGCCGAGAATATCCTTTACGCCCCATGCTCTACCTGTGATTCGCGGGATTTTAACTACTATCCATACATACCCAAGAAAAGATTTGACCTTACCGGATCTATGGAAAATGTATCGATCAATGTATGGTCAAGAACCTTTCATTCGTCTAGTAAAAGATAAAAAAGGTTTACACCAATTGCCGGATCCCAAAGTTACCACCGGATCAAACTTCTGTGACATAGGATTTGAGATAGATCCACACGTAAACAGATTAGTTTTGTTAAGTGCGATAGACAATCTCATAAAAGGAGCATCAGGTCAGGCGGTACAATGTCTAAATATAATGCTTGGTGTTGACGAGAGAACTGGAATTTCGACTCCTACGATATACCCGGTGTAGTTCAAAATGATCATTGTAGTGAAACTTGGAGGTAGCACCCTCGAAAAAGGCGTTTCGGAAAACTTTGTTCAAGATATTAAAAAAGTTGCAGAGAATCATAATATTATCATAGTCCATGGCGGTGGAGCAAAAGTAACCCAAATGGCAACAAAGCTTGGAAAAGAGCAGAAATTTGTTGTTTCTCCAGAAGGTTTCAGGAGTAGATATACAGACAGAGAGACGGTAGAAATCTTCACTATGGTCATGGCTGGAAAGATAAACAAAGAAATAGTGATTGCCTTACAACGTCAGGGAGTAAATGCTGTCGGGTTTTCAGGTTTAGATGGTTCTCTGGTAAAAGCCAATAGAAAAAAACAACTAGTAATCATAGATGAGAGAGGACGAAAAAGAATCATCGAAGGAGGGTACACTGGTAAGATCAGCGAAGTAAATTCAAATCTTCTCAACTTGCTCATAAATAATCAATACACGCCAGTTATAGCTCCCATAGCAATCGGATCAGAGTTCGAACCCTTAAACACGGATGGAGACCGAATGGCTGCCAATGTGGCTGGTGAAATAAAAGCAGATATGTTAATTCTCTTGACAGATGTGAAAGGACTTGAACTTAACGGGAAACTCATACCAAAACTCAATTTTATTGAAGCCAAGGATGCGCTTGGAAGAATAGGTCCTGGAATGATAACTAAAATCTATGCAGCTATAGAAGCCATCAATCTTGGAGTTAAGAAAGTAGCTATTGCACCTGGATTAGAACCGTCTCCAATAACATTATCCATAGAAGAGAAATGCGGCACTGTGATAACGAAATGAATGAAACTGAAATACTTGAATTAGAACAAAAACACTTAGCCAATGTATATGCAAAAAAGGATCTAATAATTGTCAAGGGTCAAGGAGCAAATCTCTGGGACATAAATAACAAAAAATATATTGACTGCACTGGGAGTTATGGTGTTTCAATATTAGGGCACTGCCATCCAAAAATTGTAAAAGCAATAAGACGTCAATCAGAAATTCTCATTTCCTGTCACGGCTCATTATATAACGATTCAAGATCAGAATTTTTGAAAAAAATCACTCAGATACTGCCCGAAGGTTTGGAGAAAGCTTTCCTCTCGAATAGTGGTGCAGAGGCAGTTGAATGTGCAATTAAATTGGCAAGAAAATTTTCAGGCAAAACAGAGATCATAGCAATGATGAATTCATACCATGGAAAAACCATGGGTGCACTATCGGCAACATGGGATAAAAAATACCGAGAACCATTTTTACCATTAGTGCCTGAATTCAAACATGTACCCTACGGGAAAATCGCCAAACTTGAAGAAGCATTGTCCAAAAATACAGCAGCCGTAATTGTTGAACCGATCCAAGGAGAAGGAGGAGTTAAGATCCCGCCCAAGGGATATATGAAAGATGTAAGGCAGATCTGCGATGAAAAAGGAACTATTATGATTGCAGACGAGGTGCAGACAGGTTTTGGTCGAACTGGTAAAGTGTTCGCCTGTGAGCACTCTGATATCACTCCTGATATTATGTGCCTAGCCAAATCTGTTGCGGGAGGGCTTCCTCTCGGAATAACCGTTGCAACCCCAGAGATAATGTCATCGTTTAGACTTGGTGAGCACTCAACAACATTTGGTGGAAATCCACTTGTTTGTGCTGCAGCGTCAGCTGCAATCGATGCGCTAATAGAAGAGCGACTTCCAGAGAGGGCCTCGAAACTTGGTGGTCATTTTATGACTAGACTAAGTGAACTACAAAATAAACACAAAATTATTCGTGAGGTCCGAGGCATGGGGATGATGATAGGTGTTGAATTCAGATTTGATGTCCTCAATATCTTGCGCGGATTAATGCGTAAAAGCATTTTAGCATTAGATGCTGGAAGAAATATAGTCCGTTTTCTGCCACCATTAGTCATCTCAGAAGAACAACTTGATCTGGTCATAGAATCGTTTGATCAAGTCATCTCGGAGGAAGAAAATGCCAACCCAAGAGGTTGATCTATTAACCGAAATGCTCAGGCTTTACAGCCCGAGTGGCGAAGAAGCATATATAGCCGAATATCTTGCTGGGGAACTTAAAAAAAACAAATTCGAAGTTTCTATAGACAAAGTAGGAAATGTGATCGGAACACGTGGAAGCGGATCTCCGACCTTACTCTTGTGTGGTCATATGGATACAGTTCCAGGAGAAATCGAAGTGAAACTCGAAGGAGATAACCTATTTGGAAGAGGTGCTGTTGATGCGAAAGCCCCTCTCGCAAGTATGATAATGGGAGCATCAAAAATTCATGACCCCAATGGAAAGATAATCTTAGCATGTTTGGTAGATGAAGAAGGCCAAGGAAAAGGGGTTAGACAATTGATCGAGGATGAAATCCAAACAGATTACGCTATTTTCGGCGAACCGAGCCGAACTTGGAATGTGACCATAGGCTACAAAGGAAGCTTGCATCTTCTGCTGAAATGTAAAACTTCTACAGGTCATTCATCAGCTCCATGGCTTTCAGATAATGCAATCGAGAAAGTCTATGAAATTTGGAGAGAAATTCGAGAAAAACACTTTCAAGAAGAAAATACTGAATCTCGCTTCTATTCCATAACCTCATGTTTGACTAAAATTTCTGGAGGGGGATCTTCGAGTATGATTCCATCAAAATGTGATGCAGAAATTGATATACGTACGCCTCCCCAGCTCTCACCTGAAGTAATATTTGGTAGACTCAAGAGAACTGTCGATGAATTAAACGAACAAGCCAAAGATATGAAAATTGAGCTGAGATGTCTTGGCAGTGTTCCGGCTTATGAGTCAGATAAAAGCTCCATTCTTGTAAGATCATTGACATATGCAATTCGAAAATTTTCTGAACGGACTCCAACTCTTCTAAGGAAGACTGGTACAGGCGACATGAATGAGCTCGGTGCAACTATGAATATTCCCATGGTATCCTATGGGCCGGGAGATTCACATCTTGATCATACGAACAAAGAAAATATTTCATTAACAGAATATCAAGAAGCCATTAAAGTGTACCAAGAAGCAATTCCTCGACTATTTCATCTTCATGATAAAATCAAATCAAAGTGAATATGATGAAAAATAAATCGATTGATCATAAAATACTCCTTCTCGATACAACTTTGCGAGAAGGAGAACAAGCCCCAGGAGTTACTTTCACGATAGAGGAGAAACTAAAGATAGCAAGGAAATTAGATGAGATAGGCATTCACATGATTGAAGCAGGTGATCCAAACGTATCTGGGGATATCAAAGAAGCTGTTCGAAGAATATCTAAAGAAGGATTAAAGGCTGAGATTCTCGCTCACTGTAGAGCCCGGATTTCAGATGTAGAAAATGCAGCCTCTTGTGAAGTTGATAGAATAGCGATATTTCTTGGGACTTCCGAGTCACATCTCAAATATAAGATTCGGAAAGAT
>DAOUZW010000173.1 GCA_030671315.1 Candidatus Bathyarchaeota archaeon | reverse complement strand
CTTAGATTGTCTAAGAAGTAAATCCTATTTCCCTTGATTGTGCCTTGTTCTTTATCAGTCATCATCATATGACCTAACTTATACTTTTTTGATTAGTAATTTAAAATGTTCCAAAGTATTTTTTTTAACGATACAAACGCGTGCGGATCCTCAATAGCCAATAGATACCTATCAATACTATTTTAATTGTAGTGAGCCACTTAACAAGTAACTGTTTTGCGATTGAATTTAGAGGAGGTGAAGAAATGAGTATTGAAATTGCGTATGTGGTTGTAGGTGTTATGATATTAGTAGGAGCAATAGTAGGAGCGGGGATAATATACGGTGGACTACAGCTAGTGGCCAATGCGATAAAAAATAAAGATAAATGAATTTGTTGAAATAACGCGCGCTATCAAATTTCAATATTGTGTGTGCACTCACCAGCCATTGCACAGGACCTTCAGAACTCGATCTCACAGTAGATCAGATAAAAGACATGACTGAAGTGTCCAGAGCAAAATATTATCTAGTGGATGCAAATATCAAGCAAATAATCAGGAAAGTTCAGATTGAAGAGGGGATGGATTTAATGATGATTCCAGTAATAGGAGGAGAATAATATGGAAAGGAAATGTCGATATTGTAAAGAAGGTCAACTAAAAGTAGTAAGTCCAGCTCACGCCTCAATAACAAGATATCAATGTGAAAAGTGTAGCAAGACAGAATACGAAACTAAGCCTGCAGGACTTGGAGAAAAATACATAAGTGGCTCAAAACGCGAGCTGAAAAAAAGAGGAATAATAAAAGAGAAAAAAGAAAAAGAAGAAGATGAGTAAAACAATGGAGGTTTAGCACGCGCTATATCCTCTATAAGCTGAAGTCGTATGAAATGCCTATTTCTTTCTCTCTTCATTATCAGCTTGTTAATATCAACTCTAATTTTACCCTCCAAATGTGAAACAGTCGAACTCATAAAAAACGGAGGATTTGAAGAGAACCTAGATGGATGGACATCTTTTAGTTATTGCAATCAACTACCTAGAGATGCATACGTCACAAGTTATCTCTCACATTCAGGGGAATACTCACTCCGAGCAGATTGTGGTACAGGAGGCGAACACTGTTTTGGAGTTGGCGGTGGTGCTAAACAACAGATAGAATTGAACGAAACAAATAATCTAACTCTAAATTTCTGGGTTTACTTATTCGGTATTCCTGAAATTAATGCATGGACAGAAATTGCATTGATTATTGATTTCTCTATACCTGAGTCCAACAAAACTTTAGTATATTATTTGGCATGGATTGATAATATTCCTATTTACAGTCATTATCCACTACCCACTATGGATTCCGAGAATATTTCGAATATTTTGCTTCATGAATTGAAGAATGATGAATGGAACTATGTTGAAAGAGATCTAGCAGCAGACTTTGAGGAAGCCTATCCAGATAATTCTTTAGAATCTGTTCAGAATATGACATTTACAATAGTTGCAGTTAGTTTTCAAAGGCTGTCTTTTACTTCCAAGGGATCTTACTGGGATGATATCAACTTAACCAGTTTCATTTCTGAACCAACAACTACACCTACATCCACACCAACACCTACGCCACCACAAACTACTACTCCACCACCTACTTCACTACCTCCAACCGAACCTACACCAACTCAGAAACCTCAGAATCAGACTACAGGATGCATCATCGCCACCGCAACATATGGTAGTGCAATGACTCCTGAAGTATCCTACATGCGTCATGTAAGAGACAATATGATAGGTTCAAATGAGTTAGGAAGAATTTTCGTTACTGGATGGAATGCTTTCTATTATTCATGGTCTCCAACACTAGCTAGCATAATATCAAACTCGGAGACACTTCAAACTCTGACAAGAATTTTACTTGTACCGTTAGTTGTAATAATAAATTTTACAGCTTTTGTATTTTCTAGCATAGCATTCATCAACTTACCACTAGCATCTGCAATTGCATTCTGTGTTGGCATGTCACTTGGTCTACTTGTATACTTTATCATGCCAGCAATATTTTTGTTCATAATCTCTAGAAAGATAATTCTAAGCAGATATAATAAAACAAGTGTTTATAGAGCACCATAGCTTGCAATACAGAAGCACTTCAAAGTTATTGGGCATTCATTCAAACATTTATTCAGAACCCATTGAAATAATCTAAAAAAACCGTTAAAGGAGAGTAAGATGACACAAAAAAAATGGGACAGCACCAGCATACCCGATCAGAAAGATAGAGTAGCAATTATAACGGGTTCGAACACCGGAATCGGCTACGAAACAGCTCGTGTGCTTGCTAATAAAAAAGCAACTGTAATCATAGCCGTACGTAATTTAGAAAAAGGTAATGCTGCTGCAAATCAAATAAGAGCAAGACATGAAAATGCCAATGTCAAAGTTATGGCATTGGACTTAGCCAATCTGAAATCTGTAAACGATTTTGCTGCAGACTTCAAGAACGATTACAAGCGATTAGACATATTGATCAATAATGCAGGTGTAATGTTTCCACCATATTCAAAAACAGCAGACGGATTCGAAATCCAATTAGGCACAAATCATCTCGGCCATTTTGCATTAACTAGGCATCTTCTCGATCTATTGGTGAGTACAGAAAGCTCAAGAATTGTTAATCTCTCCAGTACCGCCCATAAATGGGGAAATATCAACTTTGAAGATATACATTGGGAAAAAAGAAAATACAAAACTCGACAAGCATATTACGATAGTAAAATTGCCAACATCTACTTTACATATGAATTGGCTAGAAAATTAAACAAAAATAATCATCCTACTTTGGTTGTAGCTTCACACCCTGGATGGACTGCAACAGAATTACAAAGACATTCGGGTTTTCTTAATTTTATGAATAATTTCTTTGGACAGGATATGACCATGGGAGCACTGCCAACACTGTATGCAGCGGTTGAATCGGAT
>DAOUZW010000165.1 GCA_030671315.1 Candidatus Bathyarchaeota archaeon | reverse complement strand
AATCCTTGAGATTGCATCTCCGAGGATTGAGTTCCTAGCTTGACCGATATGGATAGCATGGACAGGATTTATGCTACTATGTTCGATCAAGATATTTTCTGGTTGATCTATCTTAGGAAAACCATAATCCATATTGAGCGTTCTTATCGAATTAATTACAAGTTCAGTGATTTTAGCTGTCTTGAGATAGAAATTAAGATATCCTAATCCGGCTACATCGACTCGTTCGATATAGCTGTCTTTCGGTATCTTTATTGAATTTGTAATACGTTCTGCAATTATTTTAGGAGGTGTGCCCAATTCTTTTGAAATTTGAAGACAAATGTTTGTAGAGAGATCTCCAAATTTATCTGAAGGAGGTTCTTCAATCTTGATTACAATATTTTTTTGTGCAGGATATTCAGTAATAATTGTTTCATAAAGAATAGATCTACATTCAGCAATCATAGTCTTAAATGGATTATCCATGTTGTTATCGTTCTTTTTAGTTTGAATCGTCATTCCATTGTACCTGGTTATATATTACTCTGAGCGGGCCCGGTGGGATTCGAACCCACGATCACCGGCTTCGGAGGCCAGCATCATAATCCTGACTAGACCACGGGCCCTGACCGAAATAAGTTATAGAGCCCGCTATATGCATTTGGAATCGTTTTTACAATATGATTATTATTTCATATTAATTGGTGTTGTCACACAAACGAGCTCTGATGTGGCCACTATTTTAACAGGTATTTTGTACTCAACCTTCTTCTTAGTTCATCAAACTTTGGATTGAGTTTTGAAACTTCAAATCTTACAACATCAACTCTAAGATTAGGATCCCAACTACCCTTTCCGTATGTTTTTCGCCATTTCTTTTTGAATTGTTCTAAGCTAGATTCACCTTCTCTTTTAGCATCTTCGTCCGTGAAATCTCCTAGTCTTTTTCTTAGAATATCTTTGATTCTGATATCTGCAATACGTGGCTCATGAAGATCCACTTGCACCATTGAATCCTTTCGTATTTTGGAATCTACTTTTTCAAGTGAGATTTGTGTTTTCATTCCTTTGAGAGTTGGCTCAATATCGCTTAGTCTGAATGGTATTTTGCTTTGTGTTTCCATAATTTCTTTTACAATTTTTTCAACTGGTTTTTCAGGTTTTCTAGCTATTTCACGAACTACATGTCTTGCAGTTGTTCCACGAATTCCTTTTCGAACGAGTGTTTGTGCGACCTTGAGCTGTTTTTTCGGTTCCTTTATTTTACGAGCTATTCTTACGGCGGTCGTATACTCGATCTTTCCTTCGGGGACTCTTCGCGATATCGTTTCTGGAGCTACCATTCTTTGAACTTTCTTAGTCATGGAAGTTATTAGTTTCAACCAATCTCTAATTGTTAGTGGGCTAACTCCAACATGACTGGCAAGCGATTCCTCTGATGGGTATTTCTCAGGAAACATATCCATTAGTTGCAAACAAGTTCTTCCCTTCTCAACTGCACTTAGGTCTTCACGATGAATGTTCTCTATCAAGTTTAGTTCAATGACTTGATCGTCGGTAAAGTTTCTAACGATTGCAGGTATTTTTTCCACTCCTGCTTGATGAGATGCTCTATAGCGACGTTCTCCAACAACCACTTCGTAACCTTTCTCGATTGGACGAACTACGATCGGTTGTATCAATCCTACTTGAGAAATACTATCGGCTAATTCATCTAAAGCTTCTTTTCGAAACTCTTCTCTAGGATTGAGACGATTTGGTTTTATCTTTTTCAAATCGATTTCTTTAACCGATTGTGACATTTTGATCTCCCCAGGAGTCTATCCAAGATCTTAGTGATCTTAGCTTAATATAAAACTCCAAAATTACTCATTTTCATTGAGTTTTTGGATGAATTAGATTAAATTCTGTTCCGCTTAAATATTTCCAAAACTAGTCTTGTCATAGTTATTTAAAAAAAGAGATATTTTCCGCTTCGATCTATCCCATAATCTGAGCGGAGTTTTTTGATACAAAAAAGCGTTATATTTCTGGTTTATTCGATCTTGATCTCTTTACCTTTCGTGCCAGGTTTTTGCCTTTTTAATATGACTTCCAAGACCCCATTTTTGTACGATGCTTTCGGCGTATCTGGATCTACTGAAACTGGCAATTCCATTGTTTTATGATATTTTCTTTGTGAGGTGTCAACAGAGATCGTTAGGTCATTTTCACTACATTGTAGGTTTATGTCGCTTTTTTCAACACCTGGCAATTCTGCAACCACTCGTATTTGACTGCCTTCAGTAATTACATCAACTAGCGGTTCTCGTTCCTCTTTGACTGTCAAACTTGGTTTTGGTGGCCCAAATCCTGTCTGTTGTCCAGAGGGCTTTACATTTCCGAATTCTCTGACAACTGGTTTGCCATCTGGACCTACACTCATTGAATACCCATAAATTATTGGTCCCGTTTCTCTTACAGTACTACCGTCTGGAAGGCGTCTCTCCCTGACAAGCTCCTTGGGCATTGTATTGGCCATGTCTCGAAACATATCTTCGAACATGCTGTCCATATCTGAAAACCAATCATCAGAGGATGGAAATCTTCTCTTTCTTCTTCTGGATCGTGAAGGAAAATCATTGTCCCATGACATATTTTTCACCTGTGAAATGTTACTTGTGGTAACAAAATATAAATGTTTCTAAAGATCAGTTTGAATGATAGCTCATATTCTTGAATTTGATGATACACTAAATAAAGCGTGTGCCCGGAAAGTAACAAACACGATCACTAGCGCTAACTTGAGAGAGATCTAAAAATGACTTTAAGAAATACAATTTTCTAAATTTTATAATATTATGACGGTTCACTATTACATTTTAATATATGTCTATTCATGTCCGCAAAATTAAGGCAAGAACCACATCGAGAACATTTTATTTTCATATTCCAAATATCTCCCAGTAATATGACATAAATGTTAGCTCATCTACGGGATTCGAGTTTTAAATCCAGATTTATGTTTCTCAATCAGTAATTTAGCATTTTAAAATAGACTTTGAATCACAAAAAAATTCTATAATCTCAAAAAAAAAATTCGATAAAAATAGAATATTCTGAAGCCGGAGGTGGGAATTGAACCCACATACTGCGGGTATCAGCTTTACTCTATTACAGTTAGGTAAATTTGCAGCCCGCCGCCTGA
>DAOUZW010000029.1 GCA_030671315.1 Candidatus Bathyarchaeota archaeon | reverse complement strand
TGTTTTAATCTTAAATCTTCGGTAGCCTCTCTTCAAAGGTTCGCCATTTAGAAATGAAACCATGGACCCGACTGAACTTTTACCTCTCAATGTTGAGATATCAAAACACTCAATTAATTTTGGTAATGTATCAAGTTCGAGAATCTTTTGAAGCTCTTTTAATCCTTTGAGAGCTCTCCTTTTTTTATCAGCCAATTCATCAAGATGTGATCTAGCATTTTCTATCGCTAATTTGAGTAAACGGCGTTTTTGACCTCTTACTCCAGTTGATATCTTAGTTTTAGAATTGAATCTCTCAAACATCCACTCCTGAATAATTGAAGCATCATAAGGTTTTGTTGAGACTATGATCTCAGGAGGGGAGAAAGTTCTTTTAGAATAATACTGCTGTATGAATGATTCAATTATCTCAGTTTCTTCTGCATTTTGGGCTTTCATTTCAAAGGATTCTGATGAGACTAATTTACCGTTCTTGACTTGCATTACTTGAACGCAAGCTTCTGTTGGGATTTTGGCGACTCCTAAAACATCTAGATCTATAGGCTTGGAAAACGCTATTGTCATTTTTGAAAGAGTCTTCTCTAAGGCTTCTATCTGATCTCTTATGTGCGCAGCTTTTTCATACTTAAGATTCGACGATGCCTGTAACATTTTTCTTTTCAGTTTTTCGATTGCAAGATCAGGCCTTCCTTCCATAACTAAAAGTAGTTCTTTGATTCTCTCATTATATTCTGCTTTTGAAATAAGCCCGGCACAGATTCCACTGCAAAGTCCAATTTGATAATTCATGCAAGGGCGTTTTCTTGGCTTTCTCGGATCGAGTTTGCATGTCCTTAAAGGAAATAGGCTTCTAAGAGTTTTCAGAGTCTGTCGCATTGCAGCTACGTCAGCATATGGCCCGAAATATCGATTTTTATCATTTTTAGGTCTTCGAACAATCCTAAGTGTAGGATATTCTTCATCCAGACTCAGCTTGAGGTAAGGATATGTCTTATCGTCACTGAGTTGAATGTTAAACTTGGGTTTATATTGTTTGATTAGAATGTTCTCTTCTACAAGTGCTTCCACATCTGTATTTGTAATGATATAGTCAATTTTCTTGGTATTGTCAATAATCATGGCTTCACGAGGATTTGATTTCGCAGCTAGAAGATGATTCTTCACTCTATTCCTGATATTCGATGCTTTGCCAACGTAGAGAACGTCATCTGCCTTCAGGATATAGACCCCGGTCTTTTGGGGTAGAGCTTTAACTTTCATCTCTAGGTTGGACTTACTCATTTTTATGAATACCAACTTGGCAGAATGTTCTGAATTGTTGAATATTTTCTTAATATTCTCATCTACTATTGTGATAGCGCGCGCTATAATAATTCGAATAATTACTACTAATTAATGAAGTAATATCTCTCTATTTTAGTCATTATCATAGAATATGATTTTTGCTTTGTTGATAATGGATTCAGAATCATTTTTTGAGATTCGTGCTCTTCTTCTTAATTCGTTGGGATCGATTTCAGTAAGTTGTTTTATCATAACTATTCCAGCGGATACAAGTTTATCTCTTACTGGAGATCTTAAACCTCTCAAAATAGTAATCGGATACAGTTTTTTATCTTCGATCAAGTTTTGAAGGGCAGATTTGGGAGGATGACTCCACCCGACATGTTTGATATTTCTACAGTTAACATATCTCTCTGCGTGCCCAGATAATTTCGTGTTTGAAACAATCATCACATCATCTATTCCCAGATCATTTGACCCAATCTCATGTCCATCAGTAGCATCTTCAAAGACTGCTCTTGCTATTCTAGCTTCATCTAAGCCTGTTGGAGTATGATAATCGAAATGGTGTTTCACTTCTACAATCATTGTTTTTCCTTCTTTACTTGCTAAGGCGTCCATTTCATGTTCCACACATTTACCTCTTATTATCAGATTAGGAACAACATCATATCCATATTCCTTCAACAATAACTGAATAAATAGTTCGAAATCAGGTTTTGATCTTAGCAAGCTCAATGACTTACGAAGATCTATCATGTGTTTTAGAATTGGTTTGTGCTTTCTCATTGAAACAAAAATCATACTAAGAATTTTTTTTGTCTCTATTCCATCAAATAATTTTGCTTCGATGCTTTTAGCGATATGATGAGCTGTCTCTTCTGTTGCTCCCATTCTACGACAGGTTCGAACTAGTTTTGCGCTATCAAACGGCTCTCTGGTTCCGTTAGCCTTGGTTACGAAAATGGCCATAGTTGTGTTCACGCTAACAATTGATGAGATAAGGTTTGATTATTAATGTAATACTAGTAGATATCTAATTATCATGATCGATTAATCATTGTGAAGCATTAACTTATTGATTCTTGGATATAGCATTGCTTAAATTGGTTTAATAGCCTCTCTTTATGTCATTTCTGAAGGTGGTTAGTGTGCCCATTATCAAAAGTAATCTATCTGAAAACGAAGGATTGCTCAATGTAGCTAAATTAATGATGATATCCGCTAGAACAGCTCCAAAATCTGGTGGTAAAGATGATGTAGAGACACTTCTGATCTATGGCGAAGACAAAGACAAGATAGCTGCCGAGATGGATAAAATAGGGGAAGAAAGAAACTCAAAAGGATTTTTACGAGATGGAAAAAATGTTAGAGATTCAGAGGTCATCATATTAATTGGCGTTGAAGGAACAAAAAACTTCGGACTAGATTGTGGTGGATGTGGATTTAAAACCTGTACAGAATTCAATGAATTCTCAAGATCTAAAGGTGTCGATTTTACTGGACCTAATTGCATCTTCAAGATACTGGATATGGGTATAGCATTGGGATCAGCAGTAAAAACTGCTATGGATCATAATGTGGATAATAGAATCATGTATAGAATTGGTACAGCTGCTTTACGATTAGGTCTAACTAAGAAATCTAGTATAGTAATGGGAATACCGATCTCAGCGAAAGGTAAATCAATTTACTTTGATAGATGAATTAAATTTCTGGCTAGCCTACATTCACCATGTATTAGCCATATCTTTAGAAAATATCAAGATAATACGTTTGATTTTTCTTTCTTAGCTTAGCTTTTTTTCCAAATAAGGAATTCATATTTTTCTGACTTAATTGATCTTGCTTTTTCCCTGAGAAAGCAACTTTCCCATTCTTCAGACCAAGTACATGAGTTATTTCGGGAAAGATTTCTTCCAGATGATGGGTTACATAAAGGATTGTAATATTCGATTCTTTGTGAACCAATCGTCTAAGTGAATTGATGAATTTTCTTCTGGCTATAGGATCAAGACCAGCACATACCTCATCTAAAATCAGTAGTCTTGGTTTTCTAATCATTGCACGAACAATTAGACTCTTTTTTTTCTCCCCAACCGATAAAGTTTCAAATATTTGCTGTTCATGCGAATTCAAACCCATAAGCTGTAGAAGTTTTCTTGCACGTTGAACGATCTGTTTTGTGGGCTTATCGAATAAACGAAGAGTTGAAAAATATCCGGAAAGGACTACCTCTATCACTGATTGATTCTGTGGAAGCTCTTGTTCGAGAGCCGAGCTTATCCAACTTATCTTTTGACGAAGTTTATGCAACTCTATCGATCCAAATTCTTCTCCAAGAACCTCAACACTTCCTCTTGTCGGCCAGAGATAAGTTGCGATGATTTTGAGTAGAAGAGTCTTTCCAGCTGCATTTTGACCAATAATAGCCCAATGTTCTCCAGGGAAGACTGTCCAATTTATATTTCTGAGGATCTTGTCTTCTTCACGCTCTAGATGTACATTTTCCAAAACAACAATAGGTTTTTTCATCTTGCTCAAATGCTCTGTCTACTCCTTAGGCTAGAAATATTGAGATGGTCTGAACACAGCTTCAGTTCAAATCAATATGATTTACTATTCATCGATCCTCCTCTTTTCAGAGATGAAATATGAGGTATGAGTTAACTATATCTTTAATGAGAATTGGAATCATAAGTTCATTAAGAGCTTACGACGGAGTTGAAAAACAAACATTGCCAAAGAGAAGTAAAAGCACTGAAATCAAACAAGCTCGTAAAAAATGGAAAAAAACCTATGACAAATGGATCAGAGACACAAAAATAAAGGATAAAGCTCCAAAAACAACTCCCTCAAAAATTCCTCTTAAATCGATTTACGATCCAACCGATATAGAAGATTTCGATTATCTGAAGAAGCTCGGTTTTCCTGGCATCTATCCATTCACACGCGGAGTTTACCCTACAATGTATCGAGGAAGACCTTGGACAGTCAGACTTCTAAGCGGTTTTGGAACAGGTGAAGACGCCAACGAGCGTTTCAAATTTCTAGTAAAGGAAGGAGAGACTGGTCTAAATCTAGCTCTAGATTCTCCTACAATCTATGGTTTCGATGCGGATGATCCAAGAATGAGAGGTGAAGTAGGACAGGGCGGTGCCTCAATATCATCGATCGAAGCTCTTGAAAGAATTTTTAAAGACCTCCCAATAGGCCGGTTATCGACATCCGTAGTTACTCATTTCCTAGGTTTACCAACATATGCAATGTATATTGCAATGGCTGATAAACAAGGCATCCCAAGGAAAAACCTTCGAGGCACCACTCAAAATGATCCTTTATGGTTATTCCATGTCGGAAACCCTCCACTCCCACTTAAACCATCTGTAAAACTTGCAGTTGACTTACAGGAATTTTGTATGAAACATACACCCAAATGGTATGGAATCAACGTTAGCGGTTACCATATCAGAGAAGCAGGATCAAACGCTATCCAAGAAGCAGTTTTCACACTTGCAGATGCCACAGTCTTCATAGATGAAACATTAAGCAGAGGATGGCATATAGATGATATTGCTCCACAAATATCCTTCTTTATGAATGCTTACAACAATTTGTTTGAAGAAATTGCAAAGTTTAGAGCTATGCGAAGAGTCTGGGCCAAAATTCTGAAAGAAAGATACGGTGCAAAAAAGGCTCGATCGCTTATATTCAAATTTCATACTCAAACAGGCGGTTCCGCATTGACAGCTCAAGAGCCTCTCAATAACATTGTACGAGCTACTATTCACTCATTAGCCGCTATTATAGGAGGTACACAGTCTCTGCACACAGATTCATATGATGAAGCTTTAGGACTCCCTACTGAAGCAGCAGCTAAGTTAGCATTGAGAACTCAACACATAATTTATCATGAGAGTGGAGTTCCAAACGTGATAGACCCGCTTGGTGGATCATACTACGTTGAATGGTTAACGGACCAAGTTGAGGAGGAAATATGGCGTTATTTTGATAGAATCGATAAAGCTGGTGGAATGCTAGCTTATACTGAAGCTGGAATACCTCGGAGAGAAATATCTCAGACAAGTTATCAAACACAACTTGCTATTGAACGTGGAGATATTCCTATCGTCGGTGTTAATCTGTTCAAAAGTAAGATTGGAGATTTTGAGGTATGCAGAGTCAAATTGGAGCAGGAAGATGCTGAAATTGATGCTGTTAAGCGAGTCAGAAAAAATCGTAACCAGAAAGCAGTAGAAGAGACACTAGGAGAATTTAGAAAAGCCTGCCAGAAGGGCGTTAATGTCACACCATATGCAATTAAGGCGGCGAAAGCCAATGTTACAAATGGTGAAATGTATCAGGTTTTTTGGGATGTCTATGGTGAGTGGCCACATCTAGATTAGGAAGATGTTGAAAATGAGAAAGAAAAGCAAGAAAATAAGGATTCTATTATCTAAAGTTGGTGTCGATGTTCATGATAGAGGATTGAAGGTCATCGCTGCTGCTTTACGTGATGCTGGAATGGAAGTCATATACCTTGGCGCATCTCGATTCCAAGATGAGATTGTAAAATCAGCAGAAGAAGAGGACGTTGATGCTATCGGAATTAGCTCCATGGAGGGAACGCATCACGTCAAGATTCCCGAACTCATGAAAGAACTGCGAGAGAAAAAAATTGAGGTTCCTGTTGTATGTGGAGGGATAATACCAATGAATGAAGCAAACGATTTAAAAGATAAACACGGCGTTTACGAGGTCTTTTCTCCTGGTTCAACCCTTAAAGAAATCGTGGAATGTTTTAGGAAGTGTACATACTCGTAAAAATTGTAACCATTTTTTTACGTAATACTGATTGAATGAAATGCAGCACGTGCTCTTGAATTTATAATGTCTTTTTCTTACTTTTTTTTATCGACTTTAATTTGATATATTTGCGATGCTGTTCAATCGCATCAATTAATTTTAAAATTCCTTCACCTTTTCGTGCAATAGTCTTTATGACTGGTCTATTCCAGCTATTCTTTGGTGGACTAGCTTTAAGCATGGCCTCAAGAATTTCTGATCCAGGGAGATCAGCCTTATTGATAACGAATATATCGGCGACCTCGATTATTCCACTTTTCATTAATTGTATATCATCGCCGACAGCCGGTGTGAGCACAAGAATAGTTGTTTGAGCAATTCTAGCTACATTAATATCAGATTGCCCTGCTCCAATTGTTTCGATCAGAATAATATTGCTTCCATAAGCATCAAGTATATTTGCAACATCATTGGCACACCTTGATAGACCACCAAGGCAACCTCTAGTGGAGATACTCCTAAAGAATACTTCTTCGTCTCCAATGCTACTTTTCTGTCTAATTCTATCTCCTAGTAAAGCTCCACCTGTAAACTCACTTGATGGATCAACTGCTAAGACACCGATTTTCTGCTTTTTATTTCTATACTCCTTCACTATAGCGTCTATTATGGTACTCTTGCCTGCTCCTAATGGCCCGGTAACACCAATATTATATCCTCGACCTATGTGAGGTTCGAGCTTTTTTGTAATTGATTTTGCAATCGCTTCTTCATTTTCTACTATGGTCATGAGTTTGGCGGCTGCTTTTCGATCTCCAGCCAGCAATTGATCGACCATTTCTGATATTTCTCTGCTCTTAGGCAAGGATAGTCTCCTTTCGAATCTGAGGATACAAATGATATTCAATAACCATGCTAAATTTCAATTGTTTTAATATACAAACTATTTCAGAACTCAAGTGGACGATAATTATTCCAAAAAAGGGATAAAGGAAGTTTTTTATCAATTAATTGTTATTTTCATTATTGTATTTTGCCAATCTGAGTTTATCTTTCTACTGAGAAGGCAACTTTTACATGTGCTTTATAATTTGCAATTTTATTGTCTGTAACCTCAGCCTTGAATCCTAGAACATCTATTCCAACAATATGTTCTACAGTTTTCGATGCTTCTGTCAATGCATTTTTAACTGCATCATCCCAGCTATTACTTGAACTTCCCACTAGTTCCAAAATTTTTACTATTGCCATATAAACACCAAATATAGTGAATTGGATTTACGCTATATTTCTTTCCTTTGTGAAATGTCGATTTCTCATTTTTTCTTTATCTATTGATAATTAGGATATACAAAATGTCTTAAATACAGAAAAAGATCGAGAATATTTCTGGAGGTTATTAAATTGACATCTAAAGGTGACAGATACGAATGTAACGCATGTGGAGTTGTATGTGTCGTAGATGAAGTCTGTGGTTGTGCGAAATGCGATGTGATATGTTGCGGAGAACCCATGAAAAAAACAAGGAAGAAACCAGCTAAAAAGAAACCCAAGAAAAAAACAACTAAAAAGAAAACGGCTAAGAAAAAGAAATAGTTTACTACATCACTAAACTATTTTTAACATTCTTTTTTTTCTTTTGTAGAAAAAATCATTTCATTGCATATTTTTTCCGCCACAGAATTTTGTAATATATTTTTCAGCATGCTCTCTGGCATTATTTAGTATCGTTATATCAATTCCTGGAACTCCACAAATTAGAAGTAGAATATTTTTTGTAGAGTTGGTGACTTTTGATATGTCAGCATCTCTATGCGGATAAATAGCAACTAGCTTCTCTGAGTCTGCGATTACAACTTCTGAACCAGTTAATGTTGCAGGGTGATCCATACTTATTCCAAAAAATTTTTCACCTACTTTTGATTGTCTCATCATTAAATCACCTATCAATTCGTCTCGGTTGAAAGCTGCAAGAGCGACTTCAGTTTTAATAGAAGCTAGATTGTAAGAATCTACAACATTATTTATTCTGGGTATTGTTTTTCCTGCCAATATTCTTCTTATTAGTGCCTCGGCTGCAGGTCTTACTTTGGTTGGATCTATTCCTACACGCCAGAAAAAATCTCGATAAGATCTAAAAATTGGAGCATCCTTCAGATTATCAAGTGTATATTTATTCTTGACTTCTGAGAAGATCTCTTGACTAAAAACTTCTAAGTCATCTCCACTCTTTGCCACTTTAACATCATCAATGTACGATACAAGGGCTTGAAGGCCAGGATATCGATTTCTTAATTCCTCGGTAAGCGGTAAGATCATCAAGTACCACTGTAGAGATTACTTTCCTTTACGTGGAATAACTCAGGATTTTACGCAGATTTCTTTTATCACATCATTGGTTTCACGAGGTGGTGGAGTCGCATTTACCATGTATGTTTCTGTACGATCTAGGAATTTCTTGAAGAATTGATTTCTAAGATTCTTTTTTCTATCTGATCTAACTAGAAGGTGCGGATTGCAGAAGCGCTCTTTCTCCAAGAATTCAAGCGCTTCATCAGTATTTATTGTTCTGGTGATTCTACTGTCTGTGGGATCCCGTTTGAGGATTATTACCTTTCTAATTGTTGAAAAGGGGACAACTCTGCCTTTGCCTATTATCCATCTAACGTTAAGTATTGCTCTGCCTTGCGGATCGATGTATGCGTTTTCAACTAGTTGTTTATATTCATTCCATGCTTGAGCTACATCTGCAGGTGTATAGAAGTTTTTTTCAGAACCATATGAGAGAGCATTTTCACCTTGTAATCTGACAAAAAACCAATCATCAGATAGTATTCTGACTTGTGGTATGCGAAGCATGCCGTAAGTGTGTGTTGTTTTTCCAGTTCCCGAGGGTGCGATTAAACATATACCTTTACCATCTAGGTCTATACAAGCTCCATGTACACTGTTTATACCATGTTCATCTTCAAGTATATCGCTTGCAGTAGCCAAAGCAAGTGATTTGACCCAACCATAGTAATCCACGTTGATCAAGAAAGCTGTCTTCGATAAAGGATCATAAAGAACTGTTAATGGTTTGTCTTTTTCTTCTATAACTACTAGTCGGCCATGAGATCTTACATGATTAGACATGGGGTAGAAGTTTTCTTCCCATCGCTCTTTGACATATTTAAGATTAGTTAGAAGTTTTATGCAACACCCGTAAATGTCAGCTCTCTCTTCATAGTGAATATTTTTAGAATATTTCTTCATCAATTCATCTTTCTGTTCTAAACTAATTAACTCAACATCATATTTGGATCCTGACTTCATATCCCATCCAGCTCTGTATTGGATAAAGTAAGGTCAGAATATGCGCATGTGCGCTATAAAGAATAAGGATTTTCTTGGTTCAGCTACTTATGATATATTTGCTGGAATCATAAAATAAAAAAGAATAATAAAAATAGATTTTTGAAGGTTTCTCCAGAATTTACGTCAACTATTTTCTGAACAGATGGCGTCTAAAAGAATCTGGACACGTGCAGGGTCCACCGGACTTTCTGCAGTAGAAGCCTTTCCCGTCTTTTGTAACTATCATGGAGAGGCATTCTATCCTTCTGATACTCTTTTCATGTATACTTGTTGCTGCCATACATATCCCCCCATAAGAGATAGTCTATCAGAATATTAGGCGAGAGAGGAAAGTGAAAGTGTTCGATATC
>DAOUZW010000075.1 GCA_030671315.1 Candidatus Bathyarchaeota archaeon | reverse complement strand
ATAGCGATTGGAACAAAATGGAAGGAAGGTTGTTATTGTCTACCAAATGATCTTCTAAAAAAAATACTTTTGACATTATCGAAAAACTATCAGAATGTTTTGATAGATTCCCCTGCCGGTCTAGAGCATTTAAACAGAAGGATATCATCCGAGGTAGAATATATTTTCGAGATTCTAAATCCTTCAAAAAAAGCTTTTGATCATTTGATAAGAGCCCAACGAATAATGCAGGAAGTTAAAATCAACTTTGACCACCTCTATTTAGTAGGCGGATATAATTTTCCTGAAAAACTGAAGAATCAAGCAGAAGATACTGGTTTTGAATATTTAGGAAGAATAGAACATGACGAAAATGTAGAATCGTATGTTATCGAAGGAAGATCATTGCTTGAGTTACCATCCGATTCCCCTTCATATATTTCTATTAAAAAGATATTAGAGAATATCTTGTGATCCCTTAGCTATTTGTTTAGCATGGAGATAGCTGTCCACTAATCTGAATTAGGTAGGTAGGTAGGTTGGATCATCGTCGCATACAAGGATTTTTAAGCATAATAGCATGAATATACTGACCTAACGTTTCTTGGGTGTGAAATACCCAGTTGAAAAAAAGAAACATTGAACTTGATATAAAGGAAATGAAGACCGGCTTCGGCCTAATGAAAGATATTAAATTATCAGTCGGTGGAATTTCCGAAAAAACAGCTGACCAACAGCTTGGACCAACCCCCTTCCCTTCATCTACAGATCTAAGGGAGTGGGATATGAAGCTCTTAGAACGTTACAAGCCTTTCTACATGCCATTTTGTGATTTATGCTGTTTATGCACATTTGGAAAATGTGACCTTTCAGATGGTAAGAGAGGTGCGTGTGGTCTAAATATGGAGGCCCAACAATCGAGGATCGTCCTTATTGCTTGCTGTATCGGTGCTGCAACCCATACTGCACATGGACGGCATCTAGTAGAAGATTTAATTAAGAAATTTGGACGTAAAAGCGCTCTTGATGTTGGTGGAACTAATGTTGAGATTCTCGCACCTATTATTCAACTTGTTACTGGAATCAAACCTAGACATTTAGGCGATATCGAGGATATACTAGATTATGTGGAAGGCGAAATAACACAACTACTATCATCAACACACACTGGTCAAGAAGGAAGCAACATAGATTTTGAATCCAAAGTACTCCATGCAGGAACAATGGATCATGTCGCATTAGAAATTGCTGATATAGCACAAATCTCAACATTTGGTTTCCCCAAAAGTGACCCTGAAGCAGCCCTTGTTGACACAGGATTAGGCGTTGTAGATTCATCCAAACCCGTAATCATGGTAGTTGGCCACAACGTTCCACCTGCAATTGGAATTATGGATTATATGACTGAGAAAGACCTGTCTGGCCAATTAGAAGTGTGTGGACTATGTTGTACTGCCCATGACATAACTAGATACGATCCTAAAGCCAAGATAGTTGGACCAATTTCTTGGCAACTGCGATTCATTCGAAGTGGGATACCGGATGTGATAGTAGTAGATGAGCAATGTATTAGAGCTGATGCATTTGAAGAGGCGAAGAAGATCAAAGCCCCAGTCATAGCATCAAGCTCAAAGAATTGTCTTGGACTCAAAGATAGAACAAAAGATCCCACAGATGAGATTGTAGCAGACTTGATTCAAGGTAAAGCGCTTGGTGTATTGATTCTTGATCCAGATAAAGTTGGGGAAGTCGCAGTAAGGACTTCATTAGGTATTGCCCCAAAGAGAAAGAAATTCAAAAATCTTCCTGAATTAGATGAATTAATTCTCGAAGCAAAACGATGCACCAAATGTAGTGAATGTAGAAGATCTTGTCCCAACGATATGCTAATTCCTGAGGCTATTGATGCTGCAGCGGGAGGCGATTTGAGTTTACTAAATGATTTGTACGATGTTTGTGTTGGTTGCGGTCGATGTGAAGAAGCTTGTCCTAATGATTTGGATGTTCATAGCTTTATCGTAAAGGCTGCCGAGCAAAAAATTAAAAATGAGAAATTTAAAACACGCTCAGGCCGGGGAGCAATTCAAGATGTTGAAATTAGGAAAGTTGGAGGCCCGATTGTACTTGGTGAGATACCAGGAGTCATAGCTCATGTCGGATGCGCAAATTATCCTAAAGGTGGCGAAGAAGTCGCTGAAATGATTGAAGAATTTGCAAAACGACGTTATATCATATTAACTTCTGGATGTGCTGCAATGTCCGCGGGCATGCATAAAAATGAAGACGGTAAAACAGTGTACGAATCCTTCCCAGGAGATTTTGATGCTGGATGTGTTCTTAACGTTGGATCATGCGTCTCGAATTCACATATTGCAGGAGCAGCAATAAAAATTGCTAGCATCTTTGCAAAAAGAAACCTGAATGCAAACTACGAAGAAATAGCTGATTATATTTTGAATAGGGTGGGTGCTGTAGGAATATCTTGGGGAGCAATGTCACAGAAAGCCGCATCGATTGCTAGTGGATTCTGGCGACTAGGTATCCCTGTTATTGTTGGACCACATGGTTCGAAATATAGACGCATGCTACTTGGAAGAAAAGATCGAGACAGTGACTGGGAGGTATATGATGCTCGAACTGGGGAGCGTGACTATGTTGGTCCTTCACCAGAACATCTGTTTTATGCTGCGGAAACCAAAGAAGAAGCGATGGTGATGATGGCGAAACTTTGTATGAGACCAAACGACACTTCAAGAGGTAGGGCAATGAAACTCAATCACTACATTGATCTACACAAACGATACTACGGAAGAATGCCTGACGATATTCATTTGTATGTAAGGCGTCTATCAGATGTACCTATCACCATGAAAGATGAGATTGTCAGGATTCTAGATCAAAAAGAATGGAAGGAGAAGAATATACCAGATCCAACTATACTCCCAAGAATGATCAGAAAGAAGGAAAGATAAGTGAGCACTACTCCCTGGCAAACAGCAGAGATACCAGGACCTAAGAGAGGACTGCCACTTCATAGATGTGAAACCCTAATTTCATTATTGAATAACTCAAAAAATCCTTTACTGATTATAGGTCATAAAGCCGCCGAAATAGATCTTGGAAACAGAAAATTCATAGACTATTTGATCGATCTAGCTCGTGGAAGAACGATCACAGTAGTGGCCACAGCACATACAATCAAGGAATTAACAAACAGAGGATTCCAAAACGCTTCATCAATGCCATTGATGGATATAGCCAATAGACTTAGAGACACTGAATGGAGAGGTATAGATGGAAAAGGAGCTTATGATGTAGTTCTTTTTGCAGGATTTCCATATTACATGGCATGGCTGGTATTTTCTGGTTTAAAACATATGTCTTCACAGTTAAAGACAATCAGTCTTGATGGACAATATCAACCAAATGCTTCATGGTCTATCCAAAATGTATCGCCATTAGAATTAGAGAAATTTTTCGTAAACTTACTTGAAAAAATTGGAGAAATGTGACATGTCAATGTTTGAAGACATACCCGTTGAAGTCGGAGTCGTATATGAAGGAGAACGAATTAGAAAATCGGATTTACATGCTGAACTAGGAGGGCCAAATGTAGAGCAAAAATTCGAACTAGTACGAGTTAAGAATGATAACGAAATTAAAGATCAAGAAATTAAAATTGTCGGCCCTGACATTTCAGAGATAGAAGAAGGAAGCAGCATTCCATTTGGTATCTTAATAGAAGTCGCTGGAAAACAATTGGAAGAAGAATTGGAGGGAGTAATTGAAAGACGAATTCATGAATATACGAATTACATTGAGGGTTTTATGCATCTAAATCAGCGATATGACATATGGTGTAGAGTAAGTAAAAAATCAGTAAAAAAAGGTCTTGAATCATTTGAAATAATTGGAAAAGTTCTACTACGACTGTTCAAGAACGAATTGCCTTTCATAGATTCAATGCAGATAACTTTTCTCACCGACAAAAATAAAGTGGGTGAAATCTGGGAAGATGCAGTAAAAATATACGAGACCAGAGATGCAAGAGCAAGAAAACTTACTGACAACGATGTAACCGAATTCTATGGTTGTGATCTTTGTCAATCATTTGCTCCAACACATGTTTGTACTATAACACCTCAGAGATATGCTAATTGTGGCGCAATTAGCTGGTTTGACGGTAGAGCTGCATCAAAGATTGATCCCAAAGGACCAATTTACAAGATCGAAAAAGGAGAATGTATAGATCCAGTCAAAGGAGAGTATTCCGGAATTAATGAGAACGCTAAGAAAAAATCTTTAGGTGAAATAAATAAGGTATGGCTGTACACCTCTTTCGGATACCCCCACACCTCATGTGGATGCTTTGAAGCGATAGCATTCTATATTCCAGAAGTTGATGGTCTTGGAATCGTCCATAGAGACTTTAAGGAAAGAACTGTCAATGGATTACCATTCTCTACTATGGCTGATTCTGCAGCCGGTGGAAGACAAGTGGATGGTTTTCACGGTCTTTCCATTGAGTATATGCGGTCTCCTAAATTTTTACAGGTAGATGGTGGATGGGATAGAGTAGCATGGATACCTAAGTCGGTTAAGGAGCGGTTAAAAGATTTCATACCCAGCGAAATAATCAACAAGATACCAACTGAGGAAGAAGTCAAAAACCTAGATGAACTTAAAGAATTCTTAAAGACTAATCAACATCCAGTTGTTGGACGCTGGAAAGAGGCCCTCCCAGAGGTTGAGATACCAACAGGAGAAGAAATATCGATAGAAGCACCTATGCCAGCCATAGGTATTCCAACAACCGGTGGAGGATTCAAGATCATTTTGAAGGGTGCAAAGATCCAAGCAAAAAAGGTCATAATCAAGGCTCCGAAAAAAGGCAGTTGATCTTGAACATGACTGAAACTAAGAAAGAAAATAAACTGAAGATAGATCTAGGTACCGACCTTTTAGAAACATTAAGTAAATTTCAAGAACTTGAACTTACAGACGTTGAGTTAGAAGTTGGTGAACTAGAACTCTGGATTCAACCTGGAGCCGCAACTGTAAAAATCCCAACCAAAACTCCATCTAAACCTACCAAAATCCTTGAAACTGAATTCAAAATACCAATAATACATTATCCAGCTCAAGTTCTAGAAGTAACTCTTGGAGCGACTAAAAGCCAAGGTGGAACAAGATCTACATCACTAAAAATAGGAGGAGAAAAGACTCTACCTTTCTATCGTTTCGAATCTAAAATGCCCAATCCACCTGTAATCTCATTCGATGTATTCGACATGAAAATACCTTTGGCCAAACCAGTAAAGACTGAACTAAGTGATGTTCTTGAAGATCCATCTGCTTGGGCCAAATTATCTGTCGACAAGTTTGGAGCTCAAATGGTCAATCTACACCTTGTAAGTACTGATCCTTTAATTAAAGACACAACTCCTCAACAAGCAGCCAAAACAGTGGAAGACGTTTTGCAAGCAGTAGATGTTCCTTTGGCTGTTGGGGGTTGTGGGGCTGCAGAGAAAGATCTAAAGGTTTTTGAAAAAGTTGCAGAAGTTGCTCAAGGAGAAAGAATACTCATTAATTCCGTTACATTAGACATGAATGTTGAAAAGATCGCAGAGATTGTAAAAAAATATGGTCACATAGTAATTGCATTCACATCAATGAATCTTGAAGATGCTAAAGAACTCAATCGCAAACTTTTTGCATTACTGCCGAGAGACAGAATTGTCATTGACACAACAACTGCCGCATTGGGATATGGATTAGATTATGCATTTACTGTAATGGAACGCGCTCGAATAGCAGGTCTTATGGGTGATGACCAATTGCAAAATCCTCTCTCTTCCGGTACAACCAATGCTTGGGCTGCAAGAGAAGCTTGGATGAAAATGCCTCCAGAATGGGGGCCAAGAGAGTTACGAGGTCCAATTTGGGAAACCGTTACAGCACTTACTCTTATGCTTGCAGGGGTAAATTATTTTATGATGATGCACCCTTCCGCAGTTAAAACAGTACGAGAAACCATCGAAAACTTGACAAACACGACTGAAACCTTTGACACTGAAAATTATGGAAATTGGATTTCAATGAACGCCCATTAAATTCTAG
>DAOUZW010000047.1 GCA_030671315.1 Candidatus Bathyarchaeota archaeon | reverse complement strand
CATGAAGATTCTCGATGATTCGAGGTTCAAGTCTCTCTAGTGGTGATGTGCCGGAGACGCTACCGCCTTTTTCTTTAAACTCATATAGAATTTCAGAGATTGTTTTTTTTAGTTCTACTCCAACCATTTCGCTTAGGTTTTGATCAGGGTCGGCATCAACAAGAAGTAGTGGTGTATTGTTTTTTTCAATAAAGTATTTAGTAAGTAATGCGATGAAACTTGTTTTACCTGTTCCGCCTCTTCCAATTGTAACAATTCTTCTCATTGTGAGATGCAGCTCTCCCTCTTGAAAATTGTTTGATGTAATCTTCTGTTTTATGTTTTATTCAAATGAACTTGTAATTGTTATTACATATATTTGAAATCACTACAGCTAGTTATTTTGAACGGATGATATGTGTTCTGCGATCAGATCTGATATTGAAATCTCAGTTGTCAATTGTAAACCTCTCCAACCTGGTTGAGAATTTATTTCTAAAACTATGGGTGGATCACCTTCTATTAGATCAACACCTGCAATTTCACAACCAATCGAACTAGCAGCCTTTATTGCTACCTGCTCTAGATCACTAGATATCTCAATATGCATTGGTTTTGCACCCTTACTTACATTTGTCTTCCAAGATTTGCCTTTTCTCCTCATGGCAGCTGCTACTTTATTCCCTATTACAAATGCTCGAATATCTGAGGTTCCATGCTCAATATACTCCTGAACATAGAGGATTTGCTTATTGAATTTTAAAGTTCTAAATACTCTTTCTGCAACATCACTGTCAGATATTCTTGCTGCGCCTATTCCTCTGGATCCAAAGATTGGTTTGATTATGACATCTGATCCAAAACGTGTAAATGCCGTCATGGCTTCTCTAACGTTTTCAGTTACTATTGTTTGTGGAACACGGATCCCATATTCAGACATTATAGCTAATGTATTGTATTTATCAGCCGCTTTCTCTATGGCCGATGGATTATTGATCACTTTCAAATTAGACCTTGATAATTTCTGTAAAAGATTTAATCGGAATATTATTTGCTCTAGGGATCCTCTTCCTATTGGTCTGACTAATAATGCGCTAAGATCGCTCAAATCTAAATTTCTAAAACTTGCAGATGGCGTCAAGCCTACGCGTGCAACAAGATCCTCGAATGTGAAACAAAATGTTTCAAAACCTTGTTTCTTGAAAGATTCTTTAAGCTGATTAGAGCACCAAGCGTTCTCGTTTCGAGTAAGTAAACCAACTTTCATTAATGTAGACCATGGTTTTCTTCATCAACACTCCTATAAGTCTAATCTACAATCATCTGAAAGACTCGTAAATGTAGACTATTCATTGCTATGTTCAAGTAAGGTTGAATGATTCAAATTGAGGAAATACAGAACCATTGCTCCAAGATCAAGATATTGGAAGCCAAAAATAGATTATAAAATGGTTCTACAAAAACTCATCAAGGATAGAATACATGATAATGATGTTATAGTCATCTCAGAGAAAGCTATTGCAACGGCTTCTGGCAGAATATGTGACGAATCTAAGTACAAACCTTCATTGTTAGCCAAATTTTTAGTAGTTTTCTGGATGCGTATAGTGTGGGGACATTTTCTAGCACCGTTTTCAAGGATGAGTAAAAAAAACATTAGTAGATTACAACAGTATCCATTCAAAGAGGGATCCTCGCATAAGCAAGTGACTTTACATTATGCAGGGTTTCTTCAATCACTTCGTCATGGTTCTGAGGGTGGAATTGATGTTAGTAACTTGCCTCATGCATATTCTTGCATTCCATTTGTGGATCCGGAAATAATAGCATCGGATATACGTAGACATATTAAAGAAATTTTAGATGCAAATGTTGATGTGATGATATCGGATTCAGATAAGACGTATAGTTTTTTTAGTTTACATTTATCGCCAAGAAAAAGTTGTTTAAAAGGCATTCATTGCTTTGGAGTAATAGCGTTTATCTTAGGACGTTTCTTCAAGTTAAGACCACGTTCAACTCCAATAGCTTTTACAAGAAAAGAGAAAAATCCTGAAGAAGCTCTTCGTATAGCGGCTTTATCTAATAGAGCTCGCGGTGATGGTGCGGGTCGAACAATTTGGGACGTTGCTGAACGTTTCAAAGTTGATATCACTGGAGTAACTTGGAACATGTTAGAGAGTATTCCACATTATCCTGTAGTTATAGTAAGAATTAGTACACATGCATAATGAGATTACTAGGGACGGTACCCATTCATTGTGGCAATAGTTAATGATGAGCAAGTAAGATCTGCCGTTGTTCCTGGATTCAATCTATGACCTCCTGTTCTCAGTCGGATGTCTAAAGCTGCAAGTTTTTCCCTTCCCAAGTCCGAAGTCATTCCACCAACTTCTAGTGCTTTGGATGCAGCTGTTGATATCTCTTGGGCTCTCACCGAATCAGTTTTTCTGGCAATTAGTGTATCGGGAAACATTGACAATATTTTAAGAAATGTATGTACTATGGCGATATTGCAGTCATGATGTTCCTCTATTTGACTGAGAAAATAGGGATAGCCTATTTGAAAAGTTATTTTAAAATCATTTACCCATTCTGATGAAATCGTATCGTAATCCGAAGATATCTGAAAAATTTCAAAAAGTGATATTGATGACTCTAATATTTCCTGGCGCGAATTTTCTTTTGTTACATCAAATCTATCTGACGATCCTAAACCCCCAGCATCAGATAATTTGATGGCGTCATAAACGTATATTGCATCTTCAGGTGTTGTTGAATGTGTTATGTTAATCAATGAACTTCTTAAATTATTCAGACTTTTTGATGTTTTTACCCAAGTTAAACCTGCAGCAGCCGAAATTGGAACCAAAAGGAGTATTGAGCCAAGAATAGTGTTTCCGCCATGCTGCCATTTCATCATAGAAGATGTGGCCTCGTAAATGATTCTACCAATTTCAATTTGTTTATAGTCTATATCGCCTGATGCTACTCGCATACCTTGTTTGGTTGCTTCTCTTATGGCCTGACCTACAGCTATTGAAGAGGCTAGAAAATGTTCATATTTTGTATCTCCAAAATTTGCTGTTCGATGCACATTTCCAGGTTTTGGATATGCACTTGATTCTAAGATTAATGCAAGTTGTGAACAGCCAGAGACATATTCTACAATGTTCGTAGAGTTAAGATCCATAATATATTTTGATCAGCATATGTTATCCTTTAGTTTTGTCAATAGAAGCCTTGACATAATTTAGTTAGAAGTGTAAGTTTAAAATAAGGATCTTAAGACAAACATGTAATGAATTAGTGTATGTCAAAGAAGATGCTTTATTGATTCTGTTAATTTGCTGATTTATGTTTACCGTTTAGCATTATAATTCGACAGCTCTGAGCATTAATTTTTATGTAAAAGCTTATCGAAAGATAAGTAATGGAGTACCACAAAAAAAACGTATGGAAGGGAGTGCCTATCCTTCGTAAAGATTTTAGAGATAGAGATTTCATAGAAACAAACGATGGCCTATTATTTACAGTTGTAGGTTATGTTCATCCAGATGAAAAAATTCTTGCATATCTGAAATATTACCCTGATTCTGGCGGAAAATGGTCTCGTTCAGGCAGTAATTATGAGAGGGCTATAAAATTCTATGATATCCCCCATCTTAAAGAAACCTTAAAGATACTCGGAAAAAATTGGCCAAAATACTTGTACAAAGATGAATTACTAAACATCTCGTTTAGTGCTGTTCCAAAAGAATTGATCCATGTCCATTATAAACCTGAAAAGAAATTAGGTGAATTGATTAATTCTACAAAATTGGATCTTCTCCAAAGAAAGACAATCGATGTTGCAGCAATCCTATCTGAAAAAAGTGGTGTCAAACTTCAACATTTTGGGATATCTGGTTCAGTACTAATTGATCTACATCAAATAAGCTTCTCTGATATTGATCTCATTACTTATGGCAAGAAACATGGTTGGATGGTGAGAGAGGCGCTTTTAAGCCTTATTCGTTCAGGCGGGTCTAAAATCGAGGCCTTTCCTAAAGATGAAGTACCGACACCTTCCAGACAAAAAAGACTTAGTTTAATGAATGAAATGCAGCTCAAATTGTTTTATGATCGTAAATGGAATCGTGGAGTGATCGATGGGACTCCTTTCTCTGTAAATCCAGTTCTTGCACCTAATGATATTCAAGAAATATATGGAGAAAATAGGTGTGAACCTGTTGGGATAGTGGAAGGTGAAGCAACAGTGACAGATGCTTCAGAGAGCATATTTGTTCCTGCAAGATATCTTGTATCAGCTGTAAAACTCAATAAAAAAAGGCAGTTTACTGATATTAAAGAGGTCATCAGTTATGATAGGGACTACGGTGACATAGCTTATGATGGGGAACAAATTCTAATTCGCGGTAAATTAGAAAGAGTTGAACACCTACATGATGGGATTGTATACTATAGGATCGTGATAGGATCAATTGAAGGCGAAGGAACTGACTATATCAAAATTGCTTCCTAAATGAAAAAACATGTTTTATTGACACACATTAGAAACAGCTTTAAGGAAGTATGCTTTTCACTTCAGCGATATATGACCCGACTATCAATCAATAATTGATGACCATAATACAAACGTTAAGAATTATGAATAGAATTCTAAGACTACAAACAAATCCTACGTTTTCGAAATTGGTGAGTTTGATCTCTACATGCATGATATACGGTAGTTTGATAGCACCAAATGTTGTGGCAATCTTAGCTGGATGGGTTTTTCTTTTCACAAAGAAGAATAGGTAATTAGTAACTCGTTTTTTTACATCCTTGTTGCTGATTTTTAACGCTAGAACAGACTGGCACAACACAATTATGAATCTGTCAGAAAGTTGTTAATAACCCAAAGTGAAGCATATGTTAGTGTATAGCTCTTACACGTGATGTTTCATGATGACATCTAATGAGAATAAGCCGTACAAGAATTTGTGGGTTCTCAAGACTGACAACATGATACCCAATTTAACATGGTATTGGTGGTGGTGGCTATTTTTTGTCAGGGATCCAGATAAACCTACTAAAACCAAACAATTGATGATTCTGTGGTCAACCAAGTATACGAAAAACATCAAGATAATGGATAGGCAATGGTCCGTAAAACAATTGCCCACATGGGATGGTAAAATACTAAAATTCAATGGTATGACCGCTGCCTGGTGGTATGACAATCAAAAGATGTATGATCCCCTACTGTTGGAGGAGATGGACTTTCAGGTAAGTCATGAAGGTGATAAAGGAGAACTTAGACCTATCAAAGAAGGCACAGATTATCGCTTCTATGGGAGCCCAGAGAAATACATAGTGAACCTCAAAGATCATAAGAATGATTTCCATTTCGAGATTACACCATGGAACGACTACCTGCAGGAACATAGGTTCAGGGAGAGCACTTACACCAAGAAATACGGTCATAACATCCTGGCAATCCATGGCATGAAAATGAAAGGGGAAATTCATGGAACTAAGGTCGAAGGCTCAGCCTACCATCAGAGAGTCACAGTAAATGCTCCAGGTGCCCCTTGGTATTGGGGAGTTATACAATGGGCCGATGGAAGCTATACTAGCTACACTAATCCTTTCATAGGCCCGCAAATGTTCAGAACCACGGAAAGCCCCACATCACTATTAGATTGGGGTGATATCAGTTTGTATAAAATCATTCGTTTCTACCATAAGGAAACAGATACCGAATATCAATTCAAATCTAAAAAAGTCAAGATAAAACACATGGTAGAGGATGGGCTTCCAATATTTGATGTAAAAGGTAGAGATGAGGAAAAGGAGATCCATTTTCGGCTAAAAGCCTACGCTAGAGCTTATTGGAGATTCCAGCAGCCTAAGCGATGGGGAATGAAATCAATTCTTTATTACAACGAATATCCAGCAGAAGTTGTAGATTTTTCCTTTAAAACAAATGATGGATCTTTGAAAGTGGAAAAGGGTGATCTTGGAGAGGGCGTAAGCAACTTTGAACACACCTGGGGAAAACTCATATGATCTGTAAGATTCCAATGGAATAAACTAAACTTGTAATAGTTGATAAAAAAAAGGGTAGAAATGTTAATAGTGTGAGCGCGCGTTTTTATCGAGCCTTGCGTTTCAGACGTTTTTTATGTCCTATAGAACGTTTATGGGTACGTTCTACATTCTTCCAGACTTCATCTGTCATTTTATTGAATGTCCTATTACAGGATGAACATCGACGTTTCTTCCAAACTGGCATGATTTATCACTTATACAATGTACCCTTAGGTAATAAAATTATGTGATCAGCATATAACTGGCTTGTGGTGTCACCCACCCAGTACATCTAGAGTCTATTTTTAGATTAAAGTGGTATTGTCAAATAAAATAGAGTATTAAGAAAAAAAAGGGAAAACTAGACGTTTTATGAAACGTTAGTTATCGTGTGGTATGTACTACCTGTTAGTCCTATGCTTCTGATAGCAGTCTCTACAATAGACTGGTCTACCTTCTTGTGGTACAAAAGGTACTTCTGATTCTTTACCACAATCGGCACATGTTATCTTGTTCATAGGTCTCGATCCAAAACTCATTATTCTCACTCCTTCGAAACTAGTTATACAGATGATAATACTAAGAAGTAGAATCATGTATACTGTCGCGTAGTTCTGTTAGTGTCACATATAAATGTATATGTTTGAATTATTAATACGTACTAATCATTACCGTATGTGTCAAATTTTTATCCAATGAATTTTGACCAATACCACCACGGGTTTAATTTAGATTTGTTTGTAGTTCCCTTTTCAGTGTTAACAGTTTTATTCTTATCACTAGAATGTTCACTATCACTCTTCTTTGCCTTTCGTATTGATTTCAAGTAGGATCCCTAGTTTTGAGTTGGTATGCTTTGTATTGATGAGATTCGTTATTATTACAAATACGTCTCGTTTCGTATCGCACCACTATGGAATCTCTCACGAAAACATTATCGTCTCTTTGATTAGAACCATTGCGCACTCTATAGTCGACCATTTTTCAAAGCGCACGCGTTCTTCATGTTTCATGTCTGTTGTGTATTATTTGTTTATGTGTTTCCAGTGGAGCGCACGCGCGCTAATTCCCCTAAGACCTCTTCTTTATTATTTTCCTTGCTCGTTTTAGGCGCGCTAAAGCTAGCTAAGTGTTAAATACACTCGTTTGAGCAAACCAATGAAAAGGGATTCACAAAAATGAGTAAACCTTACAGAACTAGTTGGAACTACTCAAATCCGTTAGAATATCGAAAAATTCATGAAAAATTCGAACTTCCGCCTTTGATAATTAGTTGTGCGATAACTGGTGGATGGCAGGGTAAGGAGTCAAATCCAAACATGCCAGAGACTGCCGATGAACAGGCGAAATCATCGTTTGAGGCCTATGAGGCAGGTGCCGCAGCAGTTCATATACATGCAAGAGATCCCAAGAAAGCGTATGCTGAACCAATAGGAGATAAAGACATCTACCTTGACATAAACAAACGTGTTAGAGAA
>DAOUZW010000061.1 GCA_030671315.1 Candidatus Bathyarchaeota archaeon | reverse complement strand
TAAAAATAGTGATAAGATTATGAGTCTGCTGAAACTTCGCATGTCAATTATTGGAACGCTTGCATTATTGATAGCTATTTCAACATTATTTTTCACAATTATATTAAGTATTGTCGGGGTTACAAATATTGTCGCCCTAGTTTTTTTCGTAATCTTATTCAACATAGTTCAATGGCTCCTAGCTCCTTATCTGATAAATTCAATGTATAAGACCAAAGAAGTGTCCAAATCAGATAAACTATACAGCATGGTTGCACGACTTAGCCAGAAACTTGATCTTAAAATGCCAAAAGTCATGATAGCGAATATGCCTATTCCCAATGCATTTGCTTATGGTTCGCCTATTGGAGGGAATAAAGTAGCAGTGACTAAAGGACTACTCAATGAACTTGAAGAAGAGGAGATCGAAGCAGTAGTTGGTCACGAACTCGGTCACATAAAAAATAGAGATGTACAGGTAATGATGTTTGCCTCAATATTACCAGCAATATTCTATTTTATTGGATTCTCATTCATGATGTCTTCATTTTATGGGGGAGCTAGACAAAGGCAAGGCGGAGGTGCAGCACCAATCCTTATCGGAATGGGTTGCATGGCAATTTATTGGATCCTGACACTTTTTACACTCGGTCTAAGTAGATTACGAGAATATTATGCCGACAGAAGAAGCTGCTCTATTGTAGATGATGGACCACGGAAACTTTCAGAAGCATTGGCAAAGATTGTATCATCAAGTAGTAAGTTGAAACATAGCCGTAAAACAAAAAGCAATCTTAACAGCTTCAAAGCTCTATTTATCGAAGATCCAGATAGCGCTGATCGGGACGAGGTTGCCATATCAGAAGCTAGGATGTTCAAAACAGATCAACAGCTAGTGAATAAGATATTGGTAAAGAATGTTAGCTCAACTGATAGGTTACTAGAATTATTGTCAACGCATCCGAATATAGTTAAGCGCATCCAAGCTTTACAGAAATTGTCTTAGATTCTTCTGTTCTCTCATTTTTTCAACTGGTTTTCCCTATTGGAATTATATAAAGTGGTTTTTCTTCCGGATTGAGATGGAGAATCTGAACTACTTTTTCATCATGAAACGCTCCAACAGTGACAACCCCAAGATTAAGAGCGGTTGCTTGTAAACAGATATTTTGAGCAGCATGTCCAACTTCTATGTGAACATATCTGATTCCACGGTCATCATATTTACCAGTTGTCCGCTCATATATTGCCGTAATAACAATATTGATAGCGGCTTTTTCAACCCAGTCTTGCCCTAATGCAGCATCAGCAATATCAGATCTTCTGTCACCATCAACAGTTTTCAATAGATTATTTTCTATTGGCATATAATGATAAATTCCTGCTTCGAGACCTTCCACATCTCCAACAACCACATACAATTCGAGCGGATACAAACCACCAGCAGAAGGTGCAGTTCTCAATCTTTTCTCATGTGTTATACCTTGAGCCGACCACAATATCTGTGATATCTCATCTAATGTTAATGGATCCCCACTATATTCTCTTGTTGACCTCCTTTTCAACAAAGCTTCTTCTATCGAAAAATTACTTTCATGTGATGATTCAGGTAGAGATATCAAAACATTTGAAATTAATGTTGAAGATGTATTTACTTGGTTTCCACCTTTATCCAAAAGTTCAACATAGAGTAATATTGAAATGAAGATGATTGATGAAATGAATATTATTCCAATTATTTTCCTTTTCGAATTTTTTCACCTCTCACTGGTGATTATTGATATAATCTAAAATACACTCTTTTCTAGATTTATTAGTCGGCATCTCATTTTTTACCCAAATAGTATAGGTCTACTTAGGATTTCAAATACTCTATTATTGCAGTAATTTCTTCAGGGGTTAGAACTTTACCCCATGATGGCATACCCTTTTCGGGTCTCCCTCTCTCGATCGTCGTTCTATTGACATTTTTTGCTGATAATGTGGGAGCTTGACTAGATTTTTCGGGGAGCGGTACCATGCGTTTCTCACCGTGGCATACAACACAGTTACCTTTGAACAATTCTTCTCCGTTTATTATTCCGGGTGCAGATATTGTAAGTGACGGAGAATTTGATATTTCAGAATCAAATGAATCGTAAAAATAGTAATAATATCCAAATGACACTATTATGATACTGATTAATACTACTATGGTTAACTGTCTCATCTATGGCACCACGCTATAGTGATACTAAACACCTAGTTTTGAATTCTTATAATCATTTTATTTTTTTTTAAATTAGAAAATTAAGTAAACCAATAAACAAAAAAGGGGCTTCCATAATCCTTTAGTCCTCAATGGTTGAAAGTCTCCAATGAGAATTCTGATAGAATCACCTTTCTTATTGGCTGGAGATAACTTAGATCTCCTCAAGAATGCATACGTATTAATAGATAATGAACTGATTGCAGAAGTTGGAACTGGGGAGAGACCTCAAGCTGAGAAGAAAATATCGTTTAAAAATGAGATAATAATTCCTGGTTTGATTAATTCACATGTTCATATTGGGGATTCTGCATTCAAAGATCAAGGGCTAGGAAAATCTGTTAATGATCTCTTTAAACCTCCAAACGGTTTGAAACATAGGCTATTAGAACATACTGAAACGAAGATATTGGTACAAGCAGTAAAAGATAGTCTCAATGATATGCTGCGTTGTGGGACAACAACTTTTGCAGATTTTCGGGAAGGATCAATAAAAGGAGCAAAAATACTCCTTGAGGCCTTAAGAAATAATAGCATAAGGGCTTTAATCTTGGGTCGTCCAGATCATGTTTTTAGTAAATCCCAAATAGAAAAAAATCAAGGCAAAATTCCATCAAATTTTCTAGCTCAACTAAATGAATTATTTGATATGACACAAGGTCTAGCTCTAAGCAGTCCTAATGATATAACCGATGAAGCGATGCGCCAACTTGCAGACCTTGCCATAAAATATAAAAAATTGCGAGCGATTCATGCCTCTGAAGCTCCAGATTCGAGAAATATCTCTGTTGAAAGAAGTGGTTTCACAGAGATAGAGAGAGCTATTAGATTTTTTGACGTTAACCTCCTCGTTCATTTAACTTATGCTTCAAGAGAAGATTTAGATAAAGTAGCTAAAACAGAAACACCTGTTGTTATATGTCCAAGGGCAAATGCGTCCCTAGGTCTAAAGCTCCCGCCTATTACCAAAATGCATGACCTTGGCATTACAGTGTGTTTAGGTACAGATAATGTGATGATTAATCAACCAAATATGTTTAGAGAAATGGAATTTACTTTAAAGGCATATCGAATGGAGAGAGCTTCAAGTCAATATCCTAGCCCGAGAGATATCTTATGTATGGCTACTATTAATGGAGCCAGAGCCTTGGGGATAGGTCACAAAACAGGTTCTATAAAAGAAGGAAAATCAGCAGATCTTGCTATCATTAATATGAATAAAAATCTTAGAAATGTTAATGATATTTATTCAGCACTTGTACACAGGACAGGAGCAGAAGATATTCTAACTGTTCTTTTGAGAGGGGAATTTTCTTATGGTTACAAAATATGGAATTGAACATTCTTCGATTCCATATACTCATAATGAAATCGATGAAATATTGAATAAAGCTAGAGATGGAGTAAAACCAGAAAAAGATGAAGCTATTTTATTAATCAAATCACATAGACATGACCTCAAGAAGATAGTCTCAACCGCATCTATTATTAGAGAAAAAGAAAAAGATCGGCAAATAACCTATTCAAAGAATGTTTTCATACCTCTAACAAATATGTGTCGAAATGAATGCGCCTATTGTGGTTTCAGAAAAAACCCAACAGATCCTAAAGCTAGAATATTGACTGCAAAAGAAGTAATGAAAATTGTAAAACTTGGTGATGAAACCGGATGCAGAGAAGCCTTATTTGTTTTGGGTGAGAGGCCAGAGGATATCCATACAAAAGCTAGAAGTCAATTGGAGAAATATGGTTATTCAACAATCATAGAATACCTCAAAGATATGTGTGAAATGGTGATTGATAATACACAACTTATACCACATAGCAATTTAGGAATTCTTAAAAAAGAAGAATTGAAAACTCTGAAACAGGTCAACGCAAGTTTAGGTTTGATGTTAGAGAGTTCAAGTAAAAGACTATGTAATAATGGTGAACCACATCAACTTAGCCCTGGAAAAGATCCACATCGAAGGTTAGAAACAATAGAAGAAGCTGGAAGACTTAAAATACCATTTACAACCGGCATTTTAATAGGAATTGGCGAAACGCTCGAAGAACGTATCGATTCATTATTTCAAATAAAGCGATTAAATGACAAATACAATCACATTCAAGAATTAATAATTCAGAACTTTTACTCACAACCTAATACAGAAATGCAGAATTATCATGAACCTCAACTAGATGATATAGTAAAGACTATTGCTGTAAGCCGTATCATCTTTCAAGGAAGCATAAATATTCAGGCACCACCAAATCTGCTTCCTGGGACTTACAAATCGGTTTTGGAAGCAGGAATAAATGATTGGGGAGGAATTTCGAATATTACATACGACTATGTAAATCCACATGCACCTTGGCCCGATATAGAAGATCTAAGGACATTAACAATGAAGGCTGGTTTTAGTTTAAAGATGAGATTACCGGTTTATCCAGAATATATAAGAAAAATGAGTGGATTTTTACCAAAGAAACTTAAACACAAGATTACATCACAAGTTGATGATGAGGGATTCGTGCGAGAGGACAAGTTTTGAAACAAGAAGCATTACACTGCTCTTTTTCTTTAGAATCACTGTTCAATGATATCTTAAAATCCGCGGATCCTTTAGTCTCAAAAATTCTTAACAATGCTCTTGACGGAAAAGAGCTCTCAGAAAAAGATGCTCTAGAACTTTTCAAAACATCAAAAGTAGAACTGTTAATGCTAGGGCTAGTTGCTGATGAAATTAGACGAAGAACAGTAGGAGAGACCGTGACTTTTGTAATTAATCGCAACATCAATTTCACAAATATCTGTTCAAATCGATGTAGTTTTTGTGCCTTTAGCAGGAACCAAAATGATCCTGATGCATACATATTATCAATAGAAGAAATAGTCAGAAGATCTGAAGAAGCATGGAGAAATGGTGCTACTGAGGTGTGTATTCAAGGTGGATTGAATCCAAATATCGAAGGATATTTTTATCCTAAGATCTGTGAAGCAATAAAGAAGAAGGCACCACATATTCATATTCACGCCTTCTCACCTATGGAGATCGTCTTTGGAGCCAGAAAATCTCAATTAGATATCAGGGAATTTCTTAAGATGCTGAAAGAAGCTGGATTAGATAGCATGCCCGGAACAGCTGCAGAGATACTTGATGACAATCTTAGAAGGAACATTTGTCCAGAAAAAATTGATGTCAAGACTTGGATTGATGTTATAAAAACTGCACATAATTTGGGAATTCCGACAACGTCTACCATGATGTATGGACATGTAGATGGACCTCAACAATGGGCAAATCATATTCGTACAATAAGGGATATTCAGAAGGAAACTAATGGATTTACAGAATTCATACCCTTGAGTTTTGTTCATCCTAACACTGAATTATATCGAAGTGGAGGTGCCAGACCTGGAGCAACTGGAACCGAAGATGTAAAGGTACACGCCATTTCAAGACTAATGTTGAACAAACATATCAAGAATATTCAAGTTTCATGGGTTAAACTTGGATCAAAGATGACTGAGATATGTCTGCTAGCTGGTGCAAATGATCTTGGTGGAACCTTGACGGAAGAGAATATTTCAAAAACGGCAGGAGCCACTACTGGCCAAAGAATGGAACGTTTAGAGATGGAGAAACTGATTCGCAAAATTGGGCGAGTTCCTGCACAACGCGACACTACTTATAATATATTGAATTTCCAGAAAACTTGATTAAAATAGAAATAACATCAAAATCTGTGCATCTCATATTCGAAATATCGGGGGATGCTTTTAATTGAATAACTCAAATTGGACTTTATCAAGAAAGATAGCGGCAACTACAGTTTTAGCTGCAGCCGCAATAGTATTATCTCCTTTCTCTTTTCCAATTGGTCCAACAAAAATCTACCCTGGACAACATATGATCAATAGTATCAGTGGAGTCTTACTAGGTCCTTGGTACGCAATTTGTGTAGCTGTAATAGCTGGTATAGTTAGAAATGCGTTGGGAACAGGGACGATTTTTGCCTTTCCAGGAGGAATCCCAGGAGCACTAGTAGTTGGTATTGTTCATCGATATATTTGGAAAAAGAATTATGCAGCCCTTACAGAGCCGATAGGCACTACGTTTGGAGCAGTTATTAGCGCCTTATTAGTTTCGCCTATGGTTTTCAATCTTAACTTGTCAACTGTAACCCTTTCCATGGAAGCTTTCATTATAGCTTTCCTGATTAGTAGCATACCAGGATCAATTCTTGGTTTCATAATATTAATGGTGCTATCGAAGAGAAGTAAATGGATGAATCTGTAGGGTGACAGCTACTATAGATCTAAATAAGTGAAGAAAGATGTCATCTAAGATCCGAAAAGAATCAAGTATTCTAAGAGATTTGGCGCTAATAAAACTTCCAGTAAAATATCAGTATTTTTCACACATTCAGAAGATGACAATCATCTTAGGTGATATCTCAACAGGAAA
>DAOUZW010000048.1 GCA_030671315.1 Candidatus Bathyarchaeota archaeon | reverse complement strand
TGGATAAGGTGTGTTCCACATGTACTGGATCCATGGGCAATAAAGGAATGTGACGCATATGTTTCAACACATGTACATACCGATCATGCGGATTTCTTCACAATCAAACCTCTCCTAGAAAACACAGATTGTAAGTTCATTGCACCTCCACGTATAAAAGAAATATTTCAGAGATGGAAAGTTCCAGACGATAGAATCGTGGTAGTTAAACCAGGCGATGTTGTTAAGATCAAAGACACAGAAATACACGCTGTTGAATCCTGCGACAGGACAGTATTGATAACTGAACAGAAAGATTTGAAAAAGATGACTATGGAAGAATTCTCCAAACTGATGGATGAGAAAGCAGTTAATTACGTCTTCAAAACTCCAGCTGGAACAGTATACGATGGAGCCGATTCACACTACTCAAACATGTACTTCAAGCACGGTCAGGAACATGATATCGATGTAGCTCTGATAACATTCGGAGATAATCCAGATGGAATGACTGACAAAATGAATCCATATGATGCATATCGAGCAGCAAAGTGTCTTAAAGCAAAAGTTTGTATTCCAATGCATTATGAGAACTGGGGAATAGTCGAAGGTGACCCAACCGATCTAGAAATGATAGCGAATAAGAAATTTGCACCTTTCAAAGTTTGTATAATGAGACCTGGTACAAGATATGAATGGCCAGCAGACAAAGATAAACCAAGAATTTTCTATAGACAACAATCAGAGGTCAGTAAAGATTTCAGAATGGATCTTGTGGATCTGCCGTTTCCGGCATATCTTTAAGAATCCATCTACCTATTTTTTTTATTATCATAATGAAGTTTTATTTCTAAACATACTAACTAGAATTTACGAAAGTTGCAATCAGATTTACTAAATTCTAACACCACATATTATAAACAATCAGAAATCATAATCGTCTATTTGTATCTTCAGGTACGTACAATTGGATGTAGCAAATCTAGTTGTCTTAGAATATCGTCAATGACAGAAGTGATTTTTTCACCCGTCTTAGCGCATATTGGATATACATCACGACCTGCCATAATATGGTTGAGAAGTTTAGTTACGATATCCAGAGTTTCAGAATTGATTAGATCTATCTTATTGGCGCAAATTATTACTTTGGATGGCATTTCAATTTTTCTTGTGATACTTTCAATCGAAGAGAGTTTTCGCTTTAAGATTTCTATCGGTTCACTTACATCAACAAATAACAGTATTAGATCAGCGTTTGTTATCTCATCAAGTGTTACGAAGAAGGCTTCTATAATCATCGGATGCATCTCTTCTATGAGACCTATAGAATCGACAAGTATGAATTCAGAACCTTTCCATCTTACAAGTCGAGAATATGAAGTAAGAGTTGTAAAGGGTCCTAATCCGACGTCTTTCGATTCTGATGCGAGTCTGTTAAAAAAGGTGGTCTTTCCGCTTTGAGTGTAGCCAGTTAAAGCAACTATTGGGAAACCTAGTTCTCTTCTTCTTTTCCTCAACGCAGTTTTCTTTGATTGTACGTTGCGCAAATTCATTTTGATTTTGCTTATTCGTCTCCTAGCTGCTCTTTCGTATTCGTTAAAAGGGTAATCTCCTGGTCCGCTCCACCCCACTTGTTCACCTATAATACCCTTCATCTTTATGAATTCGCGACCCCAAGAGAAGGTATATCTAAGCTTAGCGAGTTGAATCTGTAGTTTCGCCTCTTTTGTCATAGCTCTTCTACTGAAAACTTCGAGAATCAATAGATTTCTATCGATGACTTTTATGTCCCCAATTCTTTTTTGAATTTTGAATACTTGACTGCTTGGAAGGGTATTTGTAAATATGACGATATCAGCTTTCTCTTGATCTACTAATTTCTTAAGCTCTTCTAGTTTGCCGCCACCAATACAGGTACTATGATGAGCACTATATCTTTTCTGAGTTAGGGTTTTTACAACTGCATATCCTATATTCTCTGCCATGATGGAGAGCTCTTCTATACGAGAAATATTTTTTGGTAGTTTGCACTCAACAATTATAGCTCTCAAAAAACATTATGCCACCTATCATCGAATTCAATGATCTCGTCCTTAAGGACATTTGTACGGTTAGGAACTCCAATTTGAATCTCTTTTATCTTATTGATTTATCTTCATTTCAACATAGTTATTATCTAAATAGAGAATTCATCTCGGTTATAATCTAAATCATATGCATCCAATTATAGGTAGCTAATCTTTCAAGTAAAAGTCTTTAAGAAAGGGATAGAGTCATTTTGAAGTGGTGTCTTCACATGAGTGATCCTAGCATGAGTAGAGTTCCATTATATATAGCAGCAACATCTCTTATTGTATTACTGGTTCTTGCAGGTTTATCTACATTTGTTTATATCCAAACTCAGAGTGAGCTTTCTGATATTCGAGAAAGAATGACAGAACTCCAATCACGTATCGAGCTCATTGGTGGGTCTGGAAGTGATGGAATAAGAGACCAAAAAGTCTATTCTCTCACAGAAAAGTCAGTTGTCCAAATATTGAATAGACAGATGGGATTAGATGGCCTTGAACCCGCGGCCAGTGGCAGCGGTTTCATATATGATAAAAAAGGCAATATCATAACAAACAATCATGTCATTGAGGAAGCAGAAACCATAGAAGTAACTTTTCTTGATGGCGAAACTGTTAAAGCAGTGTTAATTGGAACTGATCCATATTCTGATCTAGCCGTCCTTAAGGTTGAGACTTCTCAAGAGAGACTCAAACAAGTCACTCTTGGTAATTCATCTGAGCTCTTAGTGGGAGACACCATATACGCTGTCGGAGCCCCATTTGGTTTGAGTTGGTCTCTAACAAAAGGTGTTGTAAGCCAGATTGGAAGAACACTTCCTACTTCAGGTGGCTACTCTGTTGTTGGGGTAATACAGGTTGATGCCGCTATTAATCCAGGAAATAGTGGAGGACCATTACTCAATAGTCTTGCAGAAGTTGTAGGTGTTAATACGGCTATTCAATCAGAAACTGGAATGTTCTCGGGTGTAGGATTTGCTATCCCTGCAGTTCTAATTCAGAAGGTTGTTCCCTCATTGATAGAAAAGGGACATTATGATCATTCTTGGGTGGGGATTGCTGGAAGCGATGTAACACCATCAATTGCAGAAAAAATGGATTTACTAGAGTCGAGAGGATTTCTAGTAATTTCTGTCGTCGAAGATAGCCCTGCTGAAAGAGCAGGTATTCAAAGCGGGAATACAACTGAAGTTGTCGATGGTCGCAATATGACGCTGGGAGGTGATGTAATCACCCATATAGATAATAAGACGGTCAGAAAACTTGAAGATCTATTGGCATATTTAGAATATCGTACAGAACCTGGAGAAAGAATTATTCTCAGAGTTATAAGAGATGGACAAATTTTAGATATTGAAGTAACTCTTGGAGTTAGACCTCCCCCCCAGTCAGAGTAATAGTCAAGATCTTAGTTTAAGCGCGGTTTTAGTCGAGAAAAGGTTAGGTTGAATAATTCCATATTCACTATGATGGTAATCCAATCCACAAGTTGAGTATGATTGAGTTTTCTTTGCTCTCATACTAATTTGAATGATCTCTGAAAGAAGGTCTTTATCGATTTTATTTTTTCCGTTGCACCCAATCCCTTTGCATTTACTATCAATATAGATATAGTAGTTGGATCGATTTTTTATGAACAAAGCTAATTCAGGATATCCATATTCAGGATTGGTCATTACAATGAAAGGCCAAACCCGACAAACCATAGGCTTATTCTTTTGGATCCCACAGATCCAACGATCAGATATTGGAACTTGAAAAATACATCTACCATCAGGTCTCTTAACAAAGTAGACTTCATCAAGTTCAATCTTCAAGCAAGAAGTACCATAAAGCTCCGATATTAGAACGAGCTCATCTGCCATCAAAGGTACTTTAAACCATTTGCAACATTCTCCACATGCTAAACATTGCCAAGAACTAATTTTACGCCATGGAATAAAGCCAAAAAAATCTTTCTCAATGGTGCTATGATGTACTATCTTTCAAGCGCTCCTTTTCTAGTTCTATTAGAAGTTCCTTTTGTCTTTTCGTCAGTTCTGTTGGAACAGTCAGATTGACTTTTACATATTCATCTCCTCTGGAGCGGCTATTGATCCTTGGCATTCCTTTGCCTCTGATCTTGAATAGTGTTCCAGGTTTTGTTCCTGGAGGGATTTTCAACTCCATTGCCCCATCAAGAGATGGTGCACTGACCTTTGCACCAAGTGAAGCTTGAGTAAAAGATATTGGAATTTCACATAGCAGATTTTCATGTCGCCTTTCAAAGATCGCATGAGGACGTATATGAACGGTTACGTACAAGTCTCCAGGAGGTATTCCCCCAGGTCCTGTATCACCTTCTCCTCGAAGCCTTAATGTTGAGCCATCATCAATTCCTCGCGGGATGTTAACAGTTATTTGACGAGAACGACGCATCTGTCCACTACCATCACATTCTTCGCAAGGAACCTCCACAATTTCCCCCCTTCCATTACACCGTTCGCAGGTCGTAACCTGTGTTATTGTGAAAAAACCTCCTGCAGATTGTTGCCTTCTGATTTGACCTGACCCATGACATAAGGGGCAATCTTTAGTTTTCGAACCTGGTTTTGCTCCGCTACCGTCGCACCTTTTGCATTCTTCAACTCTAGAGATCGTTAATTCTTTTTCCAGAGTTGTCGATGCCTCTTCTAGACTTATCTGCAAATCATATTGAAGATCATAACCTCTTTGAGGGGGGTTCCCTCTTCCTCTGCCAAAGAACGTATCGAAGATACTTCCAAAACCGAATCCCGTATTTCTAAAGATATCTTCAAAATCGACTCCTCTGAATATATCCTCGGCAGTATACTTGTCACCAATACCAGCTTGACCATACATGTCGTAGGTTCTTCTTTTTTCATCATCTGACAATACTGCATATGCTTCTGAGATCTCTTTGAATTTCTCTTCTGCACTAGGTGATTTGTTTCGATCTGGGTGATATTTGAGAGCTAGTTTACGGTAGGTACTTTTGATTTCCTCCTTGGTGGCGTTTCTGTCAATACCCAATGTCTCATAGTAGTCTTTATTCGGCATGAAACCACCAATGGAGATCTAAAAAAGAATTGATTATTCCTTTTTGTCTTCTTCTACTACTTTATAATCTGCATCTACTACTTTTTCTTTTGCTCCAGCCGCATCTTCCTTTGCTCCAGCCGCATCTTTTGGAGGCTCACTTTGTTGTTTTGTTTGAGCTGTTTCGGCAGCCTTTTGATATGCTGCGGTTCCGACTTCCTGCAATATTTTAGATAAATCTTCCATCTTTTCCTTTATCGTTGAAAATTCTTTTCCACTTAATGTAGTTCTTAGCTCTGTAGCCGCTTTTTCAAGTTTTTCTTTTTGTTCACTAGTGATCTTATCTCCAAGATCCTTCAAGGTTTTCTCACTAGTATAGATGAGTGAATCGGCTTGATTTCTTGTCTCAGCCTCGTCTTTTCTGATGCGATCTTGTTCAGCAAATTCCTCAGCTTCTTTGATCATTTTTTCTTTGTCTTCTTTAGAAAGTTTTGTTGACGCTGTAATCGTTATCTTTTGTTGATTCCCTGTAGCCATATCTTTTGCAGAAACGTTGAGTATACCATCAGCATTAATATCATATGACACTTCGATTTGTGGGACACCTCTAGGTGCTGGAGGTATTCCTTCTAAATTGAACTTACCCAGCGAAACGTTATCATTGGCCATTTGCCGTTCTCCTTGCAATACATGAACGGTAACACTTGTTTGAAAGTCAGCTGCGGTAGAGAAGGTTTGACTTTTTTTAGTAGGAATCGTTGTATTTCTTTCTATCAATTTGGTAAATACGCTTCCGAGGGTTTCGACACCAAGTGATAATGGAGTGACGTCTAACAGGAGCAACTCTTTCATTTCTCCTGAGATCACACCTGCTTGTATGGCTGCACCCATAGCTACGCATTCCATAGGGTCAACGCCTCTCTCAGCCGGTTTGCCCATATAATCTTCTATGAATTTTTTAACTATAGGCATCCTTGTCGGCCCTCCGACTAGTATTATCTTATCTACGTTTTGTGGAGATAGTTTGGCGTCAGAAAGTGCTTGGGTTATCGGTTCTCTACAACGATCGATTGTCGGTTTGACTAACTCCTCAAGCTTTGCTCTAGTCATTTGCATGGTGAAATGTTTCTCGCCTGCTACTATGAATGGAATGTTTATCTCGCTCGTGAGCGTTGTAGATAACTCTATTTTTGTTTTTTCAGCTGCTTCTCTTACTCTTTGCATTGCTACTTTATCATTACTAACGTCTATGCTATTGCTCCGATTGAATTCGCTTATTAAGTAGTTAACGATGGCTTTATCCATGTCTGTGCCGCCTAGTTGTGTATCTCCGCTTGTTGTCTTTACTTCGAATACCGGCGGTTCTGATGGACTTGATCTTCCTATTTCCATTATTGTTACATCGAGTGTTCCGCCCCCGAAGTCAAAAACCATTATTTTCAATTCCTTCTCAGACTTGTCGAGACCATAAGCTAGCGAGGCTGCAGTGGGCTCATTGATAATTCTAACTACTTCCAGACCAGCTATAGAGCCTGCGTCTTTTGTGGCCTGTCTTTGATTGTCATTAAAGTAGGCAGGTACAGTTATGACGACTTTGTTAACTTGAGCTCCTAGAAAGGCTTCGGAATCTCTTTTAATCTTTTGAAGAATAAAAGCTGAGATTTGCTGTGGGGTATATTCTTTATCTCCTAATTTGATTTTGTAATCGGTTCCCATCTTTCTTTTGATTGCCATTACAGTTCCTTCAGGATTGGTAACGGCTTGTCTTCTTGCAGGTTCACCGACTAATAATTCGCTATCTTTTGTGAAGGCGATAAAAGATGGAAATGCTTTCCCACCAATTGTTGTTCCTTCCGCACTTGGAATTATAACAGGTCTACCAGCTTGCAGAACTGCGGCAGCGGAATTACTAGTACCTAGGTCAATACCTATTATTTTCGGCTTCTTAGATTCACTCAACTGGTTACACCTCAGATGATTAGAATTTTCAATATATTATACTTGAAGTAATTAGGGAGGTAAACACTTCAAGAAAAGTATTTTGGATTGATTCTTGAGCAATGTTGAGGGGAGATTATTTGTAATAATCAGATTCATTTCATAAAAGCGCATGTACTAGCCCTTTTAGGTAGATATTGATGTTTCATTCCTTTTCTCGGACTTCTCTGGGATTCTTTGCTATTGTAACTAGACTCGACCTCAAAAGCTTTCCTTTAAAAGTATACCCCGACTTCACCTCTTCCATGATTAGTCCGTCAGGCTTATCGTCTCTTAATGTTTGATCTACAGCTTCATGATGTGTAGGGTCAAATTGTTTTCCTAAGGCGTCGAATCTAACTAAACCCTCCTTTTCTAAAATGTGTTGCATTTTATCAAGGATTAGTTGAAATCCTGACTTTAATTGTGGGCAT
>DAOUZW010000168.1 GCA_030671315.1 Candidatus Bathyarchaeota archaeon | reverse complement strand
CTTTGACGCCGAATCCTCTTAATGTTGATGCCACGATGGAAAGATATTTTCGATAAAAATCTTTGATATCGACTGGGCACTCTTGACTTTTTTTCCTAACTATGAAAAAGTAGTCCTGTTCCCAAGGGCCATCAAGTATAGTTCCGCCACCTATTGATCTTCTGATGATGGGAAATTTTTCCTGTTGTACGAAGTTAAGGTTAACCTCTTTCTCTACAATTTGGTGAAATCCTACATTTACAAAGGGTTCAGTTGGATGATTGAGAATTAAGGTGTTTTCAGAGTTATTTTTTTCTTGAGCTTTTGCCACTGCCTCATATAAGCTCGTCATCACAAACCCATCTACAGCTCCTAGATCAAGTAATCTCCAGCTCATGCATATTCACGCTCTATAAATTGTGTTAACTCCTAAATTTTCTTTCTTAGGACTAGATTAATGATCTTCTTAATCTTTCAAATCAAGCTATGTTGCTTATCGACACATGCTTTAAAGCGCGCGTTAAGTAGATTCAGTTTTTTTATAGTTTTGGTTTGAATCTTCTCAAGAGAAGAGAGTTAGTGACTACCGAAACTGAGCTAAAAGCCATTGCCACAGCAGCAAATATTGGATTTAGTAAAATACCAAAAAATGGGTAAAGAATGCCTGCACTTACAGGTATTAGTGCTGAATTGTAGAAAAATGCCCAGAATAGATTTTGCTTTATTTTGCTAACGGTCTTTTGGCTTAATTGAATAGAGGCGACAACATCGCGGAGGTCATCCTTTATCAGCACTATACCTCCAGTTTCCATAGCTACATCGCTACCGCTACCAATGGCGATGCCAACGTCTGCCTGAGCTAAAGCTGGGGCATCATTGATTCCATCGCCGACCATCCCGACGAACTTTCCATTTTCTTGAAGTTTTTTTATCTCATTTGCTTTATCGCCTGGTAGCACTTCAGCCAGAACCCTACTAACGCCGATTTTCTTAGCTATTGTATCAGCTGTTCTCTTGTTATCTCCTGTAAGCATGATGACCTCCAGTCCCATATTTTGCAATTGTTTAATCGCCTTAACTGAGTGTTCTTTCAAAGTATCTGCTACGGCGATTATTCCCAATGCCTTGCTGTCTATTGCTGTGATCATGGCAGTTTTTCCTTCATGTTCTAGTTGACTGACTTGGTTCTCTAAGGAGTCAATAGATATTGTATTATCTAACATCAGTTTGCGATTTCCAACAAGAATTTCTTTATCATCGACATTTGCTTTGACTCCATGTCCTGGTATCACGTTAAAGTTCTGCAACTTTGGAATTGAAAATCCTCTCTGTTCAGCGCTTCTGACAATTGCTTGGCCCAGAGGGTGTTCGGATCCCTTTTCAGCGCTTGCAGCAAGTGTTAGAAGTCTGTTCTTATCGAAATCTCCTAACGTAATTACATCAGTTACTGATGGCTCGCCCTTGGTTAGAGTACCTGTCTTGTCAAACACGATTGTGGTTAGTTTTCTTGTCTTCTCAAGATTGTCTCCGCCTTTAATTAGTAGACCATTCTCAGCGCCTTTGCCTGTTCCAACCATTATCGCTGTAGGAGTTGCTATTCCGAGAGCACATGGACATGCGACTATTAGAACTGCTATGAAGATTGTTAATGCAAATGTGAAGGATTTCGATCCTAAAAAGTACCAATATGTAGATGCAAAGATAGCTATGAGGATCACTACAGGTACAAAATATGCAGATACCTGATCTGCTAATCTTTGACTAGGAGCAGTAGACTGTTGAGCTTCTTCGACTAATCTAATTATCTTAGAAAGGGCGCTGTCTTGACCAAGCTTTGTAGCCTTGACTTTGATCAAACCCTCTTTGTTGATAGTAGCGCCAATGACCTCATTACCGACATCTTTCTCTGATGGCATGCTTTCGCCAGTAACCATTTTTTCATCAATTGAGGCATGGCCTTCAATGATGATTCCATCTACAGGTATTTTTTCTCCAGAACGAACTATCACAATATCGTTTTTCTTTACCCTCTCTACAGGAATCTCCAGTTCCTTGTTTTCTCGTACCACTCTTGCGATCGTTGGCTGAAGGTCCATCAGTTTTCTAACAGCCTCGGATGCTTTTCTTTTGGCAATGTCTTCTAGTAGTTTCCCAACCAGAATAAGAGAAATTATCAGGGCAGCGGTATCATAGTAGACCTTCCCTTCGGGGAATATGCCAGGCATAAAGGTCACTATGGTGCTATAAATCCAAGCTGCAGAAGTGCCAACCGCTATAAGGGTGTCCATGTTAGCAGTGAATTTTTTTAGTGCATCTATTGCTCCTTTGTAGAATCTCCATCCTACTATAAATTGTACAGGTGTAGCAAGAAGAAATAGTAATACATTGTTTGAAATAGTTGGGAGAATTGGAAAGAACGAGAATACAAATGTTGGTATACTAAGTGCTAAGCTGAAGACTATTAGACGCTTCAGATTTCGAAGCTCTACTTCTGGCGCCTCAAACGTGCGAAGACATGATTCACTACAGAAGTAGAATGTTTCATCATGTATTTTCGTTTTAAAAGGCGGATTCTTCTCATCAACATACATTCCACAAATAGGGTCTTTTGCCATATCTGAAACGCCTTTTTCTAAGATTCAAGATTTAATTGGAAGTTATCTTTAACGACTTTAAATATAACGTTGTTATAAATATATCTGATTTCCAATTGAATGTATGAACATGAAAAATCTCTGTAAATAGAAAAAATGGATCCTTTTTGACTTAACCAATTTGTAGTAGCATGTTTATTGAGAGGCTAAATCGTTGAATAAGAGGATAGAAGTTCAAAGTGGCCAAAATGTTTGATTTTGAATATTTTTTTCGCTGGGATCTGGTTATTGCTGGAATTATTGTTTTTTCAATTTTTTTAGTCTCTTTATCTTTTAGAACTAAATATGAAAAAAGATCAGGTGGTCTATACTTCAGTTTTATAGTATCATTATTCGCTGAGATGTATGGCATTCCTTTAACCATCTACTTGTTCTCAACTTACTTGGGTGGAATACCGG
>DAOUZW010000189.1 GCA_030671315.1 Candidatus Bathyarchaeota archaeon | reverse complement strand
AAAGGTAGAACCTGTAACTACAGCTAAATCACACCATTTCAGGATTCTGTCAATTTCTTTTTTGCCATCAAGAATTGTTAAACCAAATTTCATTTTACCTATGTTGTTTCTATCAAGATCTAACACATTAACTTCAAAGACTTTTGAACAATGTTCGATGAGAGCTGGTTGAAATCCAACAAAAGCTATTTTTGGATTTCCATAATTTGTCGAAATATACTTGACTAATTCTCCTCCACAAAATTCAGGGTCGTCATCTTTACAATGAATTGTTCCTTCAATTAGAGTCAAGTGACGCATCACCGCATTAATTGTGGAGACGAAGATAGCTCTTCGATAATTATTGTTTAGATTCATGTCAATTATTTGATCTAATGTTCCCTCAAAATTTCCATACATGTCGGTAAAGGCTTGACCGTTAGAGCCTTTAAAATCGGCTTGAATAATTCTCTCTTTGCCTTTCAGTAATGGAAAGTCTGTTCTTTCAGGATTTCCTATGGCCTCTTGTGGCTCAAGTATTCTAGTTCTGATTACTACTTTTTCCTTCCAAAAATTTCTATTATCTATTACTCTGGAAAAATTTTGTTTAATTTGATTATAAATATCTTGAACCATTTCAATTACCAATATTTGTCATATTTCACATCGGAAATCATTTTTTGTACTAATTTCTTTCTTCTTTATCTAATTGTGATTTAATAAATATACTTTTAAAAGCATGAAAGTTAAAATTATTAACTGAAGTATTTTGGTAGAGTTAAATTGTCAAACAAGCTAGACAAAATCGACAAGATTATGATATCGGAATTACAGAAAGACGGCAGAACAGCGTTAACCGATATTGGAAAAAAAACTGGAATATCACATGTTGCAATTCGAAAACGTTTAGCAAAACTGCGTGATAAAGGAGTGCTAAACATCTCTGCCTGTTTAAATCCTCAAACATTGGATATGAAAGTCGCAGCAATAAATGTAGAAGTTGAAAATTCACAACGACTAGACGAACTAATGAAACTATTCAAAAACTGTCCTCGAACAGTTTTCTTATCCGGCCTAAGCGCATCAAATCTACTCACAGTGGTTGTAGGTGAAAACTTTTCCACACTTGAAAGCGTCATTGGTACCTGCTCTCCAAGAGTTCAGAAAGGTGTCAGGAGATCAGAAGTCAATATCGGTAGCTTTCCAATGCATCCCGAATTTCTTTGTATAAGAGTATCTCCAAGCAAGAACTCAGAAACTGCTCCTTGTGGGGCAAGATGCGATAAATGTGAAAAATATAAGAATAAACAATGTCTGGCATGTCCAACAACAAAATTCTATAGAGGACCACTGTAATCTAATGACTCAAATTCGCAATACACATCGTAAATTTTCAAATTTTTATTTGTATAAGCATTTTAAGATGTAAATAGGAAATGTTGAATCTGATAAAACCGAAAGTTGTGAGAATCCTCAAACCAACGAAAGCTTCTATCGAGAAACTCAAAGTAACTGTACTTGTAGAAGATTCGGTTAATGTGAAGAAGCCTAATTTGATTCCGAAACATGGGCTTTCTTTACTGGTTGAAACAAAGCTCGCTGGCGTTGATTCAAGGTTCCTCATGGATGCTGGTCCAGGACCAGATATTGCTCTTAGAAACGCAGGCATGATTGATATAGACATGAAAAAGATTGATTCAATGATGCTAAGTCATGGTCACTACGACCATACTGGAGCCTTGTTACAAGTTCTAAAACATATAGATCATTCTATTCCTATCATAGCTCATCCTAACGTGTTCAGTCCAAAATTCGCGTATAAGCCCGCTCTCACATCAATAGGGATTGAGTTTGATCAGCCTGCCATAAAAGCGGCCGGAGGAGAATTATTGCTTACTCGTGATTCAATAGCACTCTTGAATGGAGTTCTTTCTAGTGGTGAAATATTAAGAAAGACATACTTCGAGAATACCAAAGGTTTCTGGACGGTGGAATGTAATAATCTTATCGATGACACTGTTAGTGATGACCAAGCTCTTTTCATCAATGTTAGAAACAAAGGTCTTGTCATATTAACAGGGTGTGCACATTCTGGAATAATAAATACTGTAAGACAGGCTAAACGTGTAACTGGAATAGAAAACGTCTATGCGATAATTGGAGGCTTTCATTTAGAGCAGGCTAATGATGAAAGACTTCAGAAAAGTATTAAGGAACTTAAAGAGATTTATTTGAAAAGAATATACCCATGCCACTGCACCGGCAAAAAAGCAATCAGTCAACTGACAAAGTCTTTCGGTGATTTTTGTATACCTATCAATACTGGTGACTCTATCGAATTCTGATGTTCTTTCTTGGATAATGAAATCATATGTGTTTACGGACGAAGCTAATTTCTTGAGTAAGTAGATTAATGAGAAGGTTATATGACTATAACATATCTCACTCAAATTAGCGTTAGATCATAAAAGTTACATTCTGTAACTATATTGACCATAACATATTTATTTCCTTAACTGAATAGCTAATAATGCACTAC
>DAOUZW010000026.1 GCA_030671315.1 Candidatus Bathyarchaeota archaeon | reverse complement strand
CTCTTTCCGTCTGGAGACCAGTTCGGTTCACCATCCTCTATATCGTCATAAGTAGGTGGCGTAGTTAGTTTCATTTCGTTGGAGCCATCAGAATTCATCACCCATATGGCATCATCTCTTACGAACACGATCTTGCTTCCGTCTGGGGACCAGCAAGGACTACTTCCCTCAATATCTGTCCATGGAGTCATGTCTGAACCAGTGTTTGCGTCTGCCACCAACAGCACGTGCGCGCTCGTAAAGTCCGCGCTATTATAGAGTATCTTGGTTCCGTCAGGAGACCAACTAGGGCCGATACCGTTGTTTATCAATAATGTCGCTGAACCTGTACCATCAGCATTAATCACAAAAATATTGGCAGTGGAGAAAAATGCTCTCGTGAATGCTATTTTTTTCCCATCGGGAGACCAAGAAGGGCAAAGATCAGTAGAACTTGGAGTTAATTGCTTTAGACCAGTTCCATCTGCATTCATCGTCCATATTTCTCCAAGACCAGTTGATACATCACGTCGGATGAATACTATCTTTGTCCCTTCAGGTGACCAGCAAGGATCCAAATCGGAAAACCCAGTTTCATCTGTGAGTTGTTTGATGTTTGAGCCATCATTATTCATAACAAAGATTCTCATGTTTTGACCATCTAGATCTTGGCCTGTGAAAGCGATCTTGCCGTTGATTCCTGGATACGACCCTTTAACAGCTAAAGCTGAAGGTATCGTCATATAGCTAATGCTGAGAAGTGTAATCGTCAATACTATTACTGACAAATGAAAAAATCGATGTTTCATATTCATCAATGGGTGCTAACATCATTACTAGTTATTCTTTAAAGCATTTTTTATAGCGTCCGTTATGCAAAATCAATTCGCGCGCGCTAAAATGGTGCGGGGGATGGGATTCGAACCCACGAAGGGCTAACCCACAGGATCACCCATCCAACGAGGAAGATCTTGAGTCTCACGCGCAAAAACATTGCGTCCCGCGCATTTGACCTGGCTCTGCCACCCCCGCAATCATAGGAAAATCAAGCGAAATGAACCATAAAGCTTTCTAAAAGAAAATTTCAAACATTCCCGACTTTGATCTATTTGAATAGACAATTTTGAGATTGTCTAAAGCGAGCTTTCCTGTTAACTAATTACAAAAGTTCTATTTCAACAAAAACGTCGTCTGGTGTTCGGATCCTCATCAGTCTTTTCATAAATCGCTCATTAGGATCAACATCAATCAGTCTTTTGTGGATCCTCATCTCCCATTTATCCCAAGTACGTGTTCCTTGACCACATGGAGTCTTTCTGGTTGGGACAACAAGCTTCTTTGTTGGGAGCGGTATTGGTCCATGCAACTTGACAGCCGTCCTCTCAGCAATTCTCTTTATCTCTTCACAAATTGATGTGAGATGTTCTGGCTCGATGCTTGAGAGACGTATTCTTGCTTTCCCTGGCATTTGTTTATATCCCAACCTAACCTGTAAATGCGTACACAGTAGGAACTATATGGATTTTAAAAAGGTTTAGGTGAGAAAGGGTTGAGAAATATTTGATTAAGCTTTCTCAGCTGTCTCAGTAACTTCTTTGACGACACCTACTGCGATAGTATTACCCATGTCTCTGACAGCGAATCTTCCGAGTTGAGGCATATCACCAAAAGGCTCAACCACGATTGGACTCAACGGCCGCATCTTAACGACTGCGCTGTCTCCTGTCTTGAGAAAGTCAGGTTTTTCTTGTATCACTTGTCCAGTTCTGGCGTCGATCTTTGAAATTAGTTCCGTAAATGTTGCTGCCATAGTTACTGTATGTGCATGTATCACTGGCGTATATCCTTGAGCTATTGCAGTTGGATGGTTGATGACTATTATCTGACCGATAAACTCCTTCGCAACGGTTGGTGGCTTGTCAGCATGACCAGCCACATCACCCCTGTGAACACTTCCTTTATCCACACCTCGTACGTTGAATCCTATGTTGTCTCCTGGCTCGGCCGTCGGCATGTTTGTGTGATGTGTTTCTATAGATTTACATTCGGCCAGCACATTTCCAGGCATGAAAACCAATTTGTCACCTGCCTTGAGAATACCTGTCTCGACTCTACCAACTGGAACTGAACCAATACCAGTGATAGTATATACGTCCTGAACCGGGATTCTGAGGGGCTTGTCAAGCGGTTTCGGAGGTAATGCGAATGCATCCAAAACATCTAACAATGTTGGACCTTTATACCAAGGCATCTTATCGCTTGATTTAGCAAGATTGTCACCTGTCCATCCTGAAACCGGAACCACAGACAGTTTGGAGGGGTCATATCCGACCGTTTTCATGAGAGATACTGTTTCTTTCTTGCATTCCTCGTATCTCTCTTGGGACCACTTGACTGTATCATCATCCATCTTTGAAATTGCAACTACTACCTGAGCTACGCCTAATGTTCTCGCGAGGAATGCGTGTTCTCTGGCCTGTCCGCCAGGCCCGATCCCAACCTCAAATTCACCCTTCCTCGCAGATACGACTAGTATTGCAGCATCGGCCTGACTTGTTCCGGTGATCATATTTTTGATAAAGTCTTTGTGACCAGGAGCATCAATTACGGTATAGAAGAGTTTTGGAGTCTCAAACTTTTGGAAACTTAAGTCTATTGTGAGTCCACGTTCACGTTCGTCTTTGAGGTTGTCAAGCACCCAAGCAAATTTGAAGGTATCCCCTGCCCCAATCTTTTCAGATTCTTTACCATAATCCTCGATCTTCTTTGCATCAACATTACCTGTCGCATAGAGCAGGTGTCCTGTCATCGTACTCTTTCCATGGTCTACATGACCTACAACGATCAGATTTAGGTGGGGCTTCTTTTGACTCATAATTCAAACCTCTATATTCAGCGATTCGTAATTTTAGGTGGTTAGCACATATTTAAGGATTAGACTTCTACCTCGATGCTAGAGCGACCCTTTCCATCTCATCACGTTTCTTCACTGCAAAGCTTTTAGCATCTCTTGAGGCAGCGTAAATAATTTCATCCGCTAAAGCCTCATCAACTGTTTTGGGGTTACTGAAAGCAGTCTTTCTTGTTCCGTCAGATAAGTGACGAAGAGCGAGATCTATCCTACGTTGAGGTGCAATATCTACAGATACCGGATAAACTACACCACCATAAGCAACCCTTGTTACGTCTTCACAAGGGGACGAATTAGTAATAGCTTGGACAAGAACTTCAACTGGATTTTTTCTTGTCTTTAGATTTATTATCTCGAAGGCGTTCTTGACTATACTTGTAGCCTTCGCTTTCATACCTCCACTTTTACCTGGGCGCATCATATTGTTAATCAGCCGTTCGACTATATTCACATTTGACTTCATGAATCTGTGGTGTTCATGTCTGCCACCACTATGTGGATTCTGTATCGGCTTTAAACAGATGTATCGTTTCAGACCTGCATCCTGTACTTCAATACCTTCAAGGCTCCATTTATCAAAGACTTTGAATTCAACGCCTTTCTTGACATCTTTGCTCAAGTTGCTCTAACACCAAACCCAACTAGGTTTCTATCAAGACTTTTAATCTAAATAATAAGGGTTTAGAACTTAATTAAAAATGCATGCTCTGGGAAGGCGGTGACGCATCCTCAGCAGATCGACGCCGTTCACAATAGTGGAGTCCCAGCAACATCCTAAACCCTGTGTTCCTGCCAGCGCCAAACCGTCCACCTTACGGTTGCTCTCTTCCGAGCCTCACCGGGTTCGATGGTAAAGAGATAGGCAACTTCCCTTCAGAAGCCCCTCCCCTTCCGTCAGCCCAGCAGGGCAGAGTCTCATCGTCAGCGACCAGGCCCTGCTACTGATCAGCAACATCTCACCGTCAAGTTAACGGATCCCCGCGTATAGCCGATTTCGGGTACAGAGAACGGCTGGCTCCCCAATCCTCCATCACCGCCAAATATGAACTCGACTAAGCTACAGATTAAGCTTCCCGAACAAGACATCTAATCTCTCTGTTTTCAAGTAAGACTCTACATACTTCACATAGATCTCCACTTGTCCATTCCCCGCAGTTCCTGCAGGAGTTTAGCTGCACTTTATGTTTAGCAATTATATGGCTGAGTTTCATTTTTGAAGAAAAAGCGGTATATTTGAGGCTTGGATGCTTATCCTCCAAGCTATTCAGAATGTCTCGTATTTCACCTCTCAATGCCCTACTTCTATGTGGACAAGGAATATGTTGGAACTTAAGACCAGTCACATATGCATACAGAGCGATCTCACGTTCATATAAATAGCATAGTGGTTTTACTCTTTGAATAAATCTACCATCTGGATCAGCCAAAACTGGAGATGGTCTCATTAATCTATCTACACCACCATGCAGAATGTTCAGAAGCATTGTTTGAACTTCATCATCAAGATTGTGCCCAGTCACAATCTTGTTAGCTCCAACAGATCTTCCAGCCATCTCCAAGGCCCGGCGACGTAAAACGCCACAGTATGAGCATGGTGCCAACTCATTCTGCTTTTTTAAAAGTTCATCAAGAGTTACTTGAAAAAGATCTTTGAAGGAGAATATTTTATGTTCAATTCCAAGGGACTCGGTTAGCGATTTAGCAAGTGATACGGCTTCCTCTCTATAACCGTAGATTCCCTCGTCAATAGTTATGGCTATTAGCTTGGATAACGGGAATCTCATCTTGAGTTTGTTCAAAATGGAAAGTAGTGTAAGACTATCTTTTCCTCCAGAAACAGCTACTGCTATTCTATCTTTATAGTCAAACATCTCATATTCAGAGATAGTCGTCCTGACTTTTTTTTCTATACTCTTCGTGAAACATCTCTTACAGAGGCTAACTCCTTCATGCTCCCGCCGATAGAATGCATTGGACTTACAGAATGTACATTGCATTGAAACCGTCTCAAATCGTCATAAAACCGAAATTCATGTACGACAGAACCATATTCATCACTACGATAGCAAGGAATACTCCTCCGACAGATACTCTGACAATTCTAGCTGCTTTTTTTGACTTTGAACTGACTACTGAATATATCATTTTATCTCCATCAAGTGGGAAGAGGGGCAACATATTGAAGATAGCTATCCAAAGCAACAAAGTAGATGTCCAGTATCCAGTCCAATATAGATGATACGGCAACTCTTTGGGAGCAATACCCAGTCTAGATTCATAGTAAGGAAAAGGGTATATACCTAGTAGGGCGCGTTTGGGATCTTGCGGATGAGGTTTAGTCTCAACACCCACATCCCCCCTATCCGTGCTTAAAATCAGGATAGTTCCTGGTTTTACCTTACTCATGAACTCAGCTAAATCATTAACATCTTTAATTGGCTGATCATTTATGGAGTAGATGACATCCCACTTTTTCATATCAGCTTGTGAAGCCCCTCCATCTTCGATGACTCCTGAAACAATAATTCCTGAGGGGTCGTCATAAAATGGACTCATTATTGCACCGAAGTTAAGAAATAGCAGAGTGACAAGACCCCATACCGCGATATTTGTAGATGAACCCGCTGAGAATACTCTCAATTTGGTACGGAGAGATGATTGCTCAAGCTTCTCTTCATCAAGTTCTACAAAACCTCCTCCTACTATGAATACAAAAAATAGCCCCGCAGATTTCAAAGGTATATTATCAACTAAACCAGCAATTGCATGAGCAAACTCATGTGTTATAAGAACAATAGCTAAAGCTATTATGAAATATGGTAAAGTCTCAAAACTGATAGTTATTCCAGGAAGTATAGGAACCATTCCTGCTGCTTGTGGTGTTCTATTCACCAATTCAATGATATTATTTGATAGAAAATAGATAATGAAACCCATCTGGCCAAATGCAACTATTATACCAATATTCCAGACGGCTCTCCAAATCCTCTCTCGGTTCTTTGAAAAGAAGTTTAACCTCTCATTCAAGAAAGATGTTTTCAACATCAAGTAGAACGGTTCTACTATGATGCCTCTCTTCTCCCAAGCGAACACTTTCGCCAATATGTATAGCATAACCCAAAAAGCTACAATGAAAAGTAATGTGGAGATTAGATCATTTGCCATTCTTCATCATCAAGAGATTGAACTTACTTTTTCTGGAACAGTAATACCTCGAACAGTGGTTCTTTACATTGCTTGAAGAGTCTTCTATTAAAGTTGTGGAGGGCGAGTATTGAACTCAAACAGTTTACGCGTGCTTCAATATTGTTTATGCCTCTCATACCTTAGTAAAGCAGCAATACCGCCTAAGGAATCAAGCTTCCTTCCACCTTCATGTCCCATGCTTATTATAACGACTTTTCCATGATTCTCCTCGATTATCCTAAGAGTTTTTTCTAGAGACAACCGTTCTTGATTTTCAGCACCTCTAAGTGTTTCATCGCATACTAACGCTGTTTCCACAGCACCCGATGAGGCATCTGAGGAGACTTCATCCATACCATATGAGACATCTCCCCTTGAGGCTCCGAGTCTGGCTAAAATTTCTTCAACAAGTTTTAACTCATTCATGGTCCTAGCTCCTTTCATAACATTTCCTACAAGACCCACCCTTATCGCTTCGTAAACTCCTGCAGCTCCGCCGTTGCTGACACTTTTCACAGTAGCTACTTCTTGGGCTAATTCTGAATGGTTATTTTTTAAAAAATTCATGAAATACTCTTTTGTAAATCCAGGGCCTACAATCAGTATCTTAGCGTCATAAGTATCATGAACTCGTGCTAAGGGTTCAGAGATTACTGAGAAATATTTAATCATGGCCTGATCACGTTTCTCAGCCTCACGCTTTCCTGGCAGGTACGATTTGATTTCTAATTTAATATCAACTCCTGACATTCGTGAAATACCTATGGCACATTCGTCACTATCGATTGCAACTATTATTACAGGCACTTCATTCTCAGATGCTTTTCTCATACTTTCGAGTTCATGTTTAGCCCATCTTTCTTTGATTATCTTCACTACACCATCTTCAAAAAGACTGAATGTGTGATGTGATCCCAATATCCCAAATTTATCAGAAGCATCAGTTACGACACCATGGATCCTGAGTCTAACAAGATCTTTATCAAAATAGATTTTTTCAACCTTCAAACCTAACGTGGCCGATACACGTCTACTTGATGGTCTACTCGCTTCATCAGTTTTTACTTCACGTGTTGTTCTTGAATAGACCAAGTCATCCTTTTTGATAACATTATAAAGTGTCCACAAGTCATCGAGGTTCTCAATACTTACTTGAATAGTCCCATGTTTAAGATCCTCTGCTATTATTCTCATATTGTAACCATTCCTATCCATATCGACTTGTTATCTGTCACAGACCACTAATGAATTGACTTTTATACATAGATGACATGGTATGAAAAGTCACATATAGTGATTCGCTATGAATCCTGAACAAGAAGACAAGATTGCTGAAGCAATGGAACAATTACGCATAAGCTATACCATGAGACAATGGCGTGTCTGTTCGCTTATTTGCGATTCTTTATCGGAAGAATTCGATCGAGTAGCAGAAAGCGAAGCCTAACTAAATTTCAGTATGAATTATCGTGTTCAAAGATTTTTTATTCTATCGTAAAACTCGATCAGAATTTTCGTTTTCTCGGACATTTCATTAAGACTTATCAATTTCATTCCTTGTTCAAACCTGTCAAAGAGAATTATCTGTTCTTTAATTAGCGGATCTATTACTCTTGCTATTGTTGAAGGAGATAGTTCTAAAATATTTGCAAGAAGGGATTGATTGAATATCTTACCCCTATTTTCTAACATGTATTCTAGAAGCCTTACTGTTGCCCTTGATTGAAAAATATCCACAAGCTTAACCAAACGTAGTCCTCTCTGCAGTGTTAAAATCTTATTCTCGTTCCAATATTGTTTCCTTCAACTGCAGCAATCAAATTTCTCGGATCCTTAAGATCTAAAATTATCGTAGGGATTTTTGATCGCTCAATTATTTTAACAGCAACGGGGTCTAATAGTTTGTATCCGCCCGCAGAACTCTTACCCTTTATAATAATCTCTAACAACTGGTCTATAGAAACTTCATCAAGTTTCTTAGCATCTGGATGGAGCTTTGGATCATCTGTATAGACGCCATCTACATCTGTTCCATTTACTAAAAGATCTGCTCCAACTATCTCTGCGGCTATTGCGGCAACTGCATTTGTTGATTGTCCAGGTTGTAATCCTCCTATCACAATTATCTTGTCAGAGATATGGTAAGCTCTTAGTTCTACAGTATTTTCAGCTACTATTGGATAGGAATCACTTCCAAGGGCGGATATCAACAATTTAGCATTCAGTCTAGCGAACTGAATTCCAATATCATCACAATAGGATTCATCACTTCCCAATCTTCTTGCTGTTTGGATGTATAATCTAGCATTTGCACCACCACCAGCTACTGCAGTAATTTTATGACCTTTTCCTTGAAGGTTTTTCAGAATAGATGTGAATTCACTAATTCTACCAGGATTCAATTCGGATGGAAATAGGTGACCTCCGATTTTAATGACCAACTTCATTTCGATTTACCTGCATAATTGAGAGATTCGATTATCTAATTATTTAAGATTCATACATAACTGTTAAAAGCTGATTTTTCTAAATGCTTTGTTATCTCCTTCTTTGTGATTTTGATTCATTTATCAATAGAATTCCGAATAATCCAGCAAACACTATCATAGATACTACTCTGAAGATAGATTGAGTCGGAATGAAAAGACTTAGGGTTCCGGCCAAACTTGAGCCAAACGCCAATGCAATATCTGCGGTTAACCATAGAATAGTTGATACTAAAGCGGTGTCTTGGGGCAATGTATTATCACTATAAAGAGCCGCTGAAGGAGCTGTCCTAGCACCCCATGCCAAACCGTACAGACCTATAATTGGTACAAGTAACAATACGTTATTTGTAACAGAAATCAGAAATAGAGCAAACCAAGACAACCCATAAGCGAAAACTAGTGGTATGCGACGACCTATTTTATCGGACAAATTACCGATTGGAATCCTTGATATAGCGTTTGGTATTCCTCTTGCAACAAAGAGAAGACTAATTTGGTAACTCATAAGACCTAACTCTCCTTTTGCGTATACGGGAAAGATCGTCTCGAAGGTTCCAAGCGCAATGAAGAAAGTGATGCTTGAGGCAGAGAGAAGTATTATGTTTCGTTGACAGACTATTCTTCGAATAGAATACAGCAAAGATCTAGTTCCTTTCTCTTCAGTAAGTTTCTTTTCATTTGATTTCTTTAAAAGCGATTTACTACCAAATAGAGTAAAGATAGTCAAGCCAGTAATTGGCAAAGCCAATGCAAATAAGAAGATTTGCTGGACTTCTAGATAGTACGTTAATAGGCTTGTTAGCAGAGGACCAACTATCATACCGACACCTATTGCACCATAGAATCTACCCATAATCATTCCTTTACGTCCAATTGGCGATGACTCTAATGCTATTGCAATAGCACTTGGACCAAATGATGATAATGCCAAGGCGTAGATGACAATAGTAGGGTAGAGTAGAATTTTTGTGGATATTGACATGAATAGAATGCAAGATGTCAATTGAAGTAGAAGTGCAGAGATGGCGACCGGCCATCTTCCTATTTTAATTGATAGCACACTGAAAGGAAATCTGGCAAAAATACTTGTAGCAGGAAGTGTTGCCATTATGAATCCGAGTTCAAGTTTTGAGGCTCCTAAATCTGTAATGTAAAGAGGAAGTATTGGTGTAAGCATTGTAAAACCAGTGAAGAATAACGAAGTCAGTAGAAATATCAATGAAAGTTCTATAGTCGCTACGCTTTTTTCAGAAACTCCTTTCTCGGAAACAGTATATGACGTTATTTTACACCCGAAATAGATTGTATGTAACACAATCATCAAGTTGATAATACCCGCGATCTAAGCCGGCATTGTCAGAGAAGTCAATAGTCAGTGTAGGCAACGTGCTGTAGATGCCACCCGAAGCCGGAGCTGTTACCACTACCGTCGGAGGAGTTACCTCAAGGATCTCGACAGAGGCGTCTACAGACGTATGTGGTATATCCTGATTAGCCCCGTCCCGCAAGGTAGTCCGCTCAAAATGGAGAACTGTCGATCCTACTGGAGCGGACGTGTTAAAGACTATACCGACTAACGTCCCT
>DAOUZW010000063.1 GCA_030671315.1 Candidatus Bathyarchaeota archaeon | reverse complement strand
ATAGATGTTGAGTCAACACGATGCAAATTATTGAAACCCATAAGGTCTTCGACTTTTTCTTCCAAGGTATGGCCGAATGCCATCCCATCTCCATCAAAGATTTTTACCCCGTTATATTCTGGGGGATTATGGCTTGCAGTAATCATGGCACCAGCTCTGCAATTGGTATTTGATGTAAGAAACGCTAAAACAGGTGTAGGGATTAATCCGAAATTCCAGACTTCAGCCCCTCCAGCTAACATCCCAGCCGATAACAAGCAACTCATGAATGAACTTGTCAGTCTCGTATCGAATCCTATAGCTATCCTATTTCCATGGGTTAGATTTGCTAGTGCCAAACCGAGTTTCATTATGAGTTCAGGTGTAAAATCTACATTGGGAATACCACGCATTCCTGATGTACCGAATAGCTTAGAGTTCAAAGGACATCATCAAATAGCGTTATTTCAAAGATAGAATTAGAATTAGGTTATCTTAATGAGTAATTCTCTTTAAAAGAAAAAATAACTAATCAGTAGATTTAGATTTTTACCCTATTTGGGTATTAAGCAGTTTGCGCCTTCTGAGTTAATATTACCCCTGTCCCGATTGTACCTTCAGGAAGTGATAGCAGTTTAGATTTCCTAACTCCGACGTGACGTAAGGGATTAATTTTTTTTGCAAGATTAAAAATGTCAGAACCTATACCTGCCTTGGCTACACTTCCTAGAACTATATCATGGCATAGTTGATCGTACGTCAGATTCTTGGCTTTCTCTTCGATTACCTTTCTCATGATTTGTCTGATAGTATGTTGTTGTGCTATCTTGACTCTACCTCTTGAGAATACGGCGATCGATATTCTGGTGGTGTAGCCATCCTTTGTTGTTACTTTGAAGATACCGTCTATTCTGGAGCTCCCTCTACGGACCAGGCTTCTTAGATAATCTGCTGAATATTCATGACTCTTGAGAATCGTTTGTACTTTATCGCCCTGAACTTCTTTTATCAGGAAATAGAGTTTAATTGATTGATGAGAGAAATCTCCTGTGATTTCATATAGTGTGCTTTCTACAACTCTTCCGGGCAAGTGGGATGGATCTGCACATGGAATGTTTGCTATATTCAATTCTCCAAAATAAGATGGCGTAAATACTTGGTACCATTCTTTCATTCGCCATTTGTCCCGGATTCTTCTCTGAGTTTTTGACAAACGTTAGACCTCAATATTGGATCGAGCTACTATCATACCCGTGCTTAAAATGTTTGCTGGAACTCGAATTTTCATTACATCCATTTGTTCTTAGCCTCTTCGATTATGAAATCAGTTGAGGACGTATTTTTAAACGTAATCTTCATTCAATTATCTCTTCTGAGGCCACATAAGACTTGTCGGTAATTTGTAGTTCTTATTGAATTTCTTTTGGATATTCTCTGGCCATTCTTCTGGTTTAAATCCGTGAGTTGCTAGAAAAGCAGCTATCCATCTTGTTAGACCTAGACCGGTGCATCCTGTCCAGGTTTCTCTATTCTTGACCTCTCGGATACTAAAACTGTCAACAAATTTTAGTTTGTGAATAAAACATGATCCAATCTCAAGCCATTCGGATTTATCTCTTGGACCTCTATATGGCAGATATATCTCTAAATCGTATGCAGGTACATTTTCGCTTTTTTGAATATCTATAGCGGCTGATCCCGCTCTAGCCCAAAATGGAAGTGCTGCATTGACTCTCCATTCCATATCGAGGAGTTTATCGGCTACAAGAATACATCTATCTAAGATTAACTCACGAGTCTCCACTATCTGTGTTGGTGTTCCAAGATATGTTAGCTCTATTCTTTGGAATTCATGCATTCTAACCATACCTTCAACACCACCACCTTCCCACCTATAGGTCCAGCCTGAAGCATCATAGAGTTTAAAGGGGAAATCATCTTGACTTAGAGTCTCTTTTCCATAAAATTGCCAAAATGCTTCACACTGGGCTGGTGCAAGGACATACTCTGGATCTTTAAGCGCATTTTTCAAAGTCTCTTTAGAGATCTCTTTCGTTATTTTCAGTTTTTCCTTGAAATCACTGAAAGCATTAGGATCTCTGGGGGGTGGAAAACAGTAATACATTCCTTCTGGAATATCATCCAGATAACCTGGCATTTTCTTCATTACTTCTAATGGAATGAGTTTTGGGAGCATGAAAGGTTGAAAATCTAAATTTTCTGCTACTTCCTCGATTAGAATTCTTTTGATAATTTCAAATAATTGAGTATAAGGCGTCGTATAGATCCATTGTCCTCTTCCTGGAAATTCCTTGACCCATCCAAGTTCTAAAGCTAATTGCACTGGATCTTTGTTGAATTTAGCTTGCTTTGTTGTACCTTTCTTGACAATTAGAACATCTTCAGCTATTGCAGCATGTTTCCCGGCTTTGGCCAATATATCTTTGACTCTACTTACCAGCCTATCAGGAACGTTATTTTTTAGGTCATGTTCAGTCATTTCATCTATCTTTACATTGATACGACCAGACTCATATTCTGCATCTATTATGTTTGGAATGGCAGTAATTCTTGCTGTGAGCTCCTCATCTAATTCGTATTTACTTTGTATAGAAAATTCTATACACTCAGCCCTTAGTTCTCTTAACCCAATTTTAAATTCTTTTCCAAGAATATTCGTTAAATGTTTATTCAGTCTTAAAGCTGCAGTAGTTGCTCTCACAAGAGTACCAGATTCAATACTTAACTTTAAAATTTTATCTTGGATTTCCCATTTGGTTACTCTGGCAGCTTCGTTTTCTTGACCATTAGAGATACCTTTTACCATTATCGTATTATTCGCTTCTTCAATCGCATTTTTAATAGAATCTCTAGCTTCAGTGATATCCTTGCTGAATCCAATTATGATATCTGCATACATTCTAAGTTCTTCTGTCAGATTTAACTTCCTCCAAAGTCTTTTGCGCGGCATCCATGCATAAGAGTAAGTCATCAATAGTAGTTATGAATGTTTCAAGCCGTTCACATTTTACTATTGAAGTAGTGATATTTCCTTTTGCTCGAGTTTTCACAATAACATTCCGTGGTGCTTTAAGATTATCTGGACTTACTGACTTCGCTACAGATTCTGCAAATTTGCGACTTGCATGTCGAATTTTTATTGTAATTCTCATTCCGATAAGGCCCTAGATATTTCATTTTTTAGATCACTAAGGAAATTTTCTTGGTTAGATTCTGGGATTTGGGCTCCAGCAGCGATTTTATGACCGCCTCCGTTTCCGTTATATCGCTTGGCAAGAGTTTGCAAAATTATACCCAAATTCAAGCCTTTTTCTATCAATTCATCTGTGCCTCTAGCCGAGAGTTTGATCTCACCGTTCTTGGTCTTGGCCAGTACAATTATCACTTTGTTCTTTTCAAAAGTTTCAGACGATGATAGTAATGATGAGATAGCCCCAGTCATATTTTCATTAAGAAATTCTTCGCTATGTATTATTGCCAGGTGTTCATATCTCTCAATATTTTCAGGTTTTTCAGTTATCAATGAAATATAACTGGCCAGAGATTTTCTATGTTCTGAAAGGAGATTTGCTACCTCCTTTACAGTTGATCCACGTTCACCCATGCAAATTGCGACCCCGAGAGAGGGTCTATCCATTCTTCCACAGGCATTGAGTAAAGTTGCATATTCTCTAGCATCACGTGTAGAAGTCCACATGTCTTCGTTGATAAGCGTATAAACCGTTCCTATTAGAGTCATTACGGGAGATGCCGAGACCTCTTTCGAAGTCATATGTTCAACTATCGCAGAGAAAATTTTTTTCTTTTCATCATTTGAGAGTTCAACTATAGTTCTCCATCGGTCACCATCCTTTATTGGAATCGATAATGATGAAAGAAGGGCAAAACAATTGTCTTCCTGACCACTCAGGCCCGGCAGGAAAGGATTCATTGTATGGGATAAAGCTTTGTGAATTGGTCTTGTTTCTCTTCCATATATGATTAAGTCTCTTTCTGCCTTAAGAAGGCCTGCTTCAATTGCATCATTTACTATAAGTGAGTTTAGACTATTGAGTTCTCTCTTCTCATTCTTATCCTGCATATCAGCGACAGCACCGACAACCGCTAAAGGCGATAAATCGATATTCTTCTCATCTAGTGACTTTGCAACAAAATATGTAACACCTGCCCCACTGATCTCCTTCCCCCCATCAATTCCATGTAAATGAGGATTAACTTGGGTTATTTCTTCGTTTACATCTCCATTGATTTGGTGATGATCTAATATGAATATTTTTTTTGATTTTTTTATATTTTTCAGTAAATACAGATAACCACTGCCAATATCTCCTAAGATTATAGTATCATAAATCGAATCTGATAGAGTATCGACAATTTCTTGGTCCATCTGTTTAACGAGTTTCAGATGAAAATTCGCATTTTGTCGGCTCAGAGATTTAGCAATAATTCCTGCAGCAGTTATTCCATCTGCATCATAATGACAATTAATAGTAAAGTGTGAATTATTCGCGATGCAATCGAGAATTTCTTCGGCAGCAGATTTAGCTTGAATACTAAACTTTTGATAAGTTTCATGCATTACTAGTCAACGGATGCTGAAACCGGTTTGTATTTCCAATCTGCAGGTAAGACGCCTCGAGATTTATAGTAATTCCCTAGCCTGTGTACCTTTGATTCAACGAGGGCCAGCGCATGTTTATTTACGTAATCCTGTCTATTACGTTGTAGATGTTTAGCCAAGGCTACTGCCTTATCAAGAAGGACTCTAAGATCTTCTGGAATATCAGGAGCTAGTTTCGCCTTTGAAAGCATCTTTCCAATTTTCTCACCTGTAATCGATTTAGTGAGAGGGATTCCATATTTATCCCGCAGAGTAGAACCAATACTGCTTTGACTATTTCCCTGCTTAGAGAGATTTACTATTATAGGTTCAACCTCTTCTTCTCTATATTTACACCAACTTGGCAATTTTTTACTGACTGGTCTTGTGGATCCTGATCTCCCACGTCTTCTTGTGAATAGCTTAGCCAAGTTTAGTAACCGTTCCTGTTATTTGATTTCTCGCTGTTAGAAATGCTGAACCTTATTTAAATCTGTCTAGGCATAATAAAAAAAGAATATCCCAACAACATTATTCTCAATATTAAAACGGAACATCTAAAGAGAGTAGAATTTGAATCATATAACTTAATTTCGATCAAAAAAATAAGAATGAATAGAAAGAGGAGATTAATAGAGAATGGCTGATAATGAGATATTATATGAGACTAATTCAAGTTCGCTCAAAAATGCTGACCGAAATATGCGTATCTATAGAGCAATATTGATTTTCCTGCTTGACTTCGCGATTCTATTTTCCGTTTTATTTCTTTCTGGCAGCATTTTAATATCAATGATAAGTTTCCTCATACTTGCAGTTCTTATCTTACCTACTCCTCTCCTTATTGTTCCTGGTCGTTACCGTATCTTGAAAACTGGTCTAGATTCTGATGGAAAAAGAATTATTCCATTAAAATCCAGTTACAGGACCAAGCTTAATCATCAGCGAAGGTTCGTTTCGATAATTCATGCTAGAAGGGGCGAATGCATAAGATTATACTCTGAAGAACCACAACAGGGCCAAATAGCAGTTCAGAAGGTTACACGACGGAGATAAGAATGTCACTTAATGACGTTTAGTTAAATCCAAAGCACGTTATGTCATCTTAGCCTTTGGATATGATCCTAACACCTTTAGGAACTTTGTTTTATCTTTTAATTCACTCATAACTTCTTGGATCAGACTTTCATCTTTATGACCCTCAAAGCCACAGTAGAAAACATATTCCCAAGGTTTTTTACGAGTTGGCCTCGATTCTATCTTTGTCAAATTAATGTCTCTACTTGCAAAAACTCCAAGAGTGTCATAGAGTGCTCCTGGAGCATGTTTAACTGAGAAGATTATTGTTGTTTTATCATTACCAGTTGGAGCAGGTTCTTGTTGGCTTAATACAAAGAATCGAGTGGAGTTATTGGGATTATCTTCTATTCCTGGGCACAATATTTTCATTTTGTAGCTTTTGGCGGCAAGTTCGCTTCCAATCGCAGCCATATCAGTACTTCCTTTTACAGTTTTTACAGCTGCAGATGTACTAGCGACTTCTATTCTCTCTGATTTTGGAAGTTTTAATTTTAGAAAATTTCTACATTGGGCTATAGCCTGTGGATGTGATATTACTTTTTTTACATTAGCTAGGTCCACATCGTCTTCTGAGATAAGGTTCTGAATTATCCTTTGCTCAATCTCTCCTGAGACTTTAAAGTCTGATTCAAAAAGAAGATCTAGAGCAATGTTGACAGACCCTTCAATTGAATTTTCAATTGGAACCACTCCGAATTTAACAAAACCTGAGGAAATTGCTGTAAATACTTCAGGAATATCCCGATACTCAATGAATTCATAATTATCTAAGAAATATGATCTTGCTGCCTGTTCAGTAAAAGTCCCTTTTGGACCAAGATATGCAACTTTTACCTTAGTGGCCATTATCATTTCGCCATACAGATCATATAACTTTCTACATCGTATATGAAGTCATCAAATCTCACAAATCAAATAAGCCAATGA
>DAOUZW010000176.1 GCA_030671315.1 Candidatus Bathyarchaeota archaeon | reverse complement strand
TTTACAGTTTGATCAAAATTCTTTCTTGCGAGTTCATTCAAGACATCGATTTTACGTTCATGTTTCTTTTCGATCTGCCGCTTCTCCTCTTCAAAGTCTTTGTGTCGAAGGTTTTGTGATTCTGTTGTTGATGGAGAACTTTCAGCCGTATTCATGATCTTTTTTGCTTCTTCTTTTGCCCTCTTGATAGTCTCTTCAGCATTTTTGTGCGCTTCGTTAATCTTATTTTCAGCAATTTTTTCTTGCTCAATAATTTTTATCAGTTCTTCGATATCTTTAGACAAATTCTAACCCTCAAATTTTAATTCTGCACCAACAGATTCGCTTATCAATTTATGTAGCTCCCGGGTCCTCTCTCCAGTTGGACCTTCAAAGTCTGGTAATATTGCGAAGACAGGTTTTCCTTTTCCGATAGATAGCACTTTTGCTTTCTGTTTATGGAGTCCCTTTGAGAGCTTCTCCGTGAGAATGACCATATCATAGCGCGCGCGCTCAGAGACAATTTTTGATAAGGCGAGTCGGGCCTCTTCCAAATTATCCACTGGGAAAGCATCGACTCCTGCAAGCCTGAAACCTGTTGCTAGATGCTTCTCAGCTATTATCGCAACTCGTGCCATTTTTACCAGCTCCAATCAGGGTATCTTGCTCCCTATCTAGTGATATATTTGGCTTTCAGTCTTACTATCACGAATTTCTAGTTTACTGCCTCTTCTTTAGTGCACTCTATTAGTGCAAGTTAGCGGTGGTTTGGCCTCCTATACTTTCTGCGTTTTCGTTCTTTTTGATATCCGGGACCATGAGTCATTTCATCTCTAGACCCGCTGCGGCCAGACATTCCAGTTCCTGTTGAGGATTGATACAAGCTCCAATCTTGGTGTTGTCTTTCCCACCTCATATGACTGGGAAAACAATTCTGGCAGAATTGTTTTTGGCAGTATGGACATGGCTCTAACTTCTCAGCCTTCTTAGCACAATTCTCACAGAGTTCCATCTTATCTCAATCGTGCTTTGTCTCTTAGATTTAAGATTTAAGAAGAAACTTTGTTTTGCTCTAATTGTTTCTTGAATCAATCATTATGGGATTTTAAAACTACCAAGGTGCATTAATAATTGTAACTGGGCAATTGGCGTTTAGAATGATTTTATCTGAAGTTGTAACGCCAAAATGTCTTTCAAACCGGCTCCTTTTACGTATACCGAGAACTATTAAGTTTGCATTTTCTTTTTGGGCTGTCTTTAATATTTCTTCAGGTGGATAACCTTCCAATAGGAGTGTGCGATGTCTAACATTTTCTCTGACACACATTTTTTCGATCTGTTTGAGATGTTCTGCACCCTCTTTCCGATATTGTCCGACAAAATCGCTTGAGATCTCACCAGAATGTCTTCTTTCCTCAAATATTCTTGACACCTGGCTGGGCATGACATGAATGCCGATAATTTCGGCCCTCGTAAGCTTGGCTAATTTTACTGCATATTGGCAAGCTCTGATAGAATGGGCTTGGCCATCTGTTGGAACTAGGATCTTCTTTAATGAGAATGCTCCATCAACCATTCTTGATCAACCGCTAGATCGCGCGCATACTGTTGTAGATCGCGATGCAGGTATTAACCTGTGATAAGCTAATATCAGTTTTGTTGAGTCAATACAGGTGCTCTGGCAAGAAAAATATGTGTGTTGAGTCTGACATTTATTTAAGAGATGTTTTTTATTGAACAGTAGGATCATCTAAGAGCGGATTATGTGATCAGGAAAATGAATTTAGATTTGCTGATACCCCGACTGCTTATTTTATGTTCGATCGGTTTAGTTGTAGTATTCTCTATAGTTGACTTGGGATATTCTCAGCAATGGACCGATTATAAGAATGAGGTTGACTCGATTTTTCGAACAATGGAAGAACTAAATTTTAAAGTGGGAGAACTTCACAAAGATTATACGCAGAACAAAACTTCTTCTGAAGAAGCTATACTACGAATGAAACCATTGATTGAAGAGTATAGAAATCTAGAGACTGTTGCTGAAGAACTTGTTTGCCCTATAGAATGGAAAAATTTCCATGATGATTCTCTTGAGGTCATAAAACTCACTGTAGAAAGTGCTGAAGAGATCTCACTCTACTTTGAGACGGAAGATAAAGTACATGAGGATAAGAGTCTTTCACTTGTTCGATTAGCTGTCGAAAAGTTTCAGCAATTGATTACACTAATACCGGATGACAATAGTCCACCAGTAATATTGGATATCTCAAGAATTCCATCAAGTCCTATAGAGCGACAACCTCTTGAATTGAAAGTCAATGCGACTGATATTCAAACGGGGGTAGTGAAAGTTTTTCTTAACTATTCGGTGAATGATGGTGAATGGCGAATAATTGGAATGAGACTTGATGAAGGATCCAATTGGAATGGTATATGGGTAGGTTCAATACCTGCTCAGCCTCCTGACAACAATGTAAGATATGAGATTGTTGTGGCTGATGCGGCTGGAAATGTTGTTCGATCATCAACTCAAAGTTATGATTTGATTAATCCTTTGAACACTATTCCAATCTTGTTAGCGGTCTCTATTATTGCGGTTATAATTCTAATCCGATATAGAAGGAGAATTATAAGGAAAAATTCATCAAATTGAATTCTCAAATCAAAATCGACTAGCCTGTTTCAACTTACTCTTGCAATGATAGCTATAATCCCGCCGATGAAAACCAATAGTCCACCTAATCCACCACCAATAATTCCTATTCCAATCACAATCAAAGTCCAAATAATACTGCCAACTTTCCTGCTAAGAATCAAAGCCAAGATTCCTCCGAACAATGAAGCGAAAATATACACTCCCGATGTCAGACCGATGGGAGAATAGAAAGGCAGGGCTAAAATTCTGCCTGCAAT
>DAOUZW010000111.1 GCA_030671315.1 Candidatus Bathyarchaeota archaeon | reverse complement strand
CTTCATCATTCTGAATTCTTTTTTATCAAGGATACATCTAGTCTTTTCGTTAAGCGGAACATGTAATGATATAATATCCGACTGTTTTAACAAATTCTGTAATTTAACCATATTATATTTTGAGTTTGTTATGTATGGATCATATGCTAGTATAATCATTCCAAATGGCTGTGCTCTTTTCGCTACTTCCTTACCGATCCTTCCCAAGCCAATTATACCAAGTGTTTTGCCGCAAAGCTCAAAACCCAGTGAATCTTCTTGACGCCATTTACATTTTCGTCTATCTTCAGCGGTAACTGGAATGTTTCTTGCTATTGCAATCATATGACCAAGTGTGAGTTCGGCAACCGCTACACTAGATGCTTCAGGAGTATGCTCAATTTTTATTCCTTTTTTTCTACAGTATTCTATGTCTCTAATATTATCAAGACCCACTCCTGCTCGTATAATCATCTTTAGATTCTTGGCTTTATTTACATAGGCCCTATCTATTACAGTTCTACTACGCACTATCACGATATCGGCTTTCACTTCTTCGCCTTTTCTTAGCAAGGTGCAAAATTTTTTTAATTCTTGTACTGCATGTTCATCGATTGGATCTGAAATCAGTATATTCAAGATTCCACCAGAATTTCGTCAATAACGTCTAACAATTCTTTCAATTCAAGAATTGTTCTGTCCCCCATATGCGCGATTCTGAAAGTCTTTTCTCTCAACTTGCCATATCCATTCGATATTAGTAATCTTCTTTTTTTCAAATCTGCTTTGAGATGTTCTACATTAATTTTCCTTGAATTCTTTATACATGTTAGGGTATTTGATGCATACTTCTCTTCTGGAAATAATTCAAAACGATCTTTAGTCCATGCTCTTGTGATTTCTGCTAATTTCTTGTGTCTTTGATATCTTTCTTCTAGACCTTCCTTGAGTATTTTATCAAGTTGATAATCTAGTGCATAAATCTGTGGAAGAGCTGGTGTTGATGGTGTCTGCTTCTTTAACCAATACTTTTTAAAAACCATGAAATCGAAGTAGTATCCCCGATTTTTCACGGTCTCGGCTCTTTTTAGAGCTTTTTCGCTTACTGAGCATGCAGATATCCCTGGCGGTAGACCTAGTGCCTTTTGAGAGCCAAATAGACAGACATCAATTCCCAGTTTATCAACTTCAATCTTTACCCCTCCCATGGAAGATACTGTATCAACTAAGAAACATACATCATGTCTTTTGATCACTTTACTGAGATCATATATGGGATTGGAAACACCAGTTGAGGTCTCGTTGTGAACCAGAGTTATACAATCATAGTTCCCTTTACTTAATGTATCATCTATTATTTCAGGTGTTACAGCCTGACCCCACTCCACTTCTAATATGTCTGCTTCCTTTCCGTTTGCGAGGGCGATTTGATGCCATCGTTCGCCGAAGGCACCTGTGGCAACATTGAGGCATCTTTTCTTAACGCAATTTCTTATAGCGGCTTCCATTAGCCCTGTTGAAGATGAGGTTGAGATGAAATCATAATTTTTTGTATACATTATTTTCTTGAGGTTCTCGACACAATTTTCTAACAGTTGAGAAAAATCTTTTCCTCTATGATAGATCATAGGCCTCTGCATTTGTTTCATTACATCTTGTCCAACATCAACTGGACCGGGAACGAATAGTCTATCCATCATTCAACCTTCTGAAGTGCGTGTCATCAATCTTATTTCATAAATTTATTTCATATTTTCGTTATATTATTTACAGATTGATCGGATATCTACCATACTTTGTGACGGCGGAATAGAGGGCCTCAATGTTCCAAGGAGGAACCTCAGGCTGAATAACATGTCCAGGTGCAACGATATAACCGCCACCAGGAGCACCTGCTTCGATAGCTCTTCGCACTTCAGCATAGACATCTCCAACACTACCACGTGGAAGTATTTGTTGGGAACCAATCCCACCACAAAAAACAATTTTGTCACCATGATTTTCTTTCAAGATCGCAAGGTCCATATCCGGACATTCCGGTTGGATGGGATGTAATACATCTACTCCAATTTCTATGAGGTCTGGAATGAACATGGCCATATTTCCGCAGGAATGATAGTATATCTTCGCATTGGTCTTGTTGTGGATATGATCGAATAGTTTCTTCTGTCGTGGCTTCAAGAAGTTTCTATATATTTTTGGACTCATTAAAGCCGTGGTTTGAGCTCCTAGATCATCAGATGTTGTTACTAATGTTGCATAGTCTCCAGCCTCATCTAGTAACATATCAAAGATTTGGATCTGTTGCTCAGTAACTTTATCTAAAATGGCTTCAGCAAATCTTGGCCTTAGATACATATCCTCTAGAAGTTTATTGAAACCTCTTCGCATCCATGATGGTTCAAATATCCCCCCTCGTCTAATGCATGCAGCATAATCAGCATCTTCAATGCACCTAGCTGTTTTACCAACTCTGTCTACGCTGAAATCCTTCTCTGGATCAGGCCAATAGGGGTCCGATAATATTTCGTTTAAGTCCTCGGCATGTTCAAGAGGTGCTGGAGTAGCGAATTCCATATATGTTCCACCAGCTTTTCTGCGGAAGCCAAAGGGATCAATAAAGGAATTGTCAGAATACAATTTTTTAGGCACAAATGGTTTCGATAATTTGAAGGAGACTGGACGTAGATCGCTTCTGAAATATTTGTAAATTTTTTCATCGATTTTTGGCTGCCACCACGGATTAAATGAGGACTCTGCGGGCCAATAGTCAATCTCGAAGAATTGAGTGGGCAGATTCAGGTAGTGTTTCAATCTGAAATATGCTTGTTTGGTCAGGAAAGACATGCAACCGCCCAGCTCACCAGTTACCCTGTCAGGCTCCTGATGCTCAAGGATTTTCCATACTCTTTCACGTGGAGAATATTTCTCTCCTGGATGAAGTGTTGCTTTTTCAATTTCCTGACTTGACATTTGATATGGTTACCCCATTCTGATAATAGCAAACATGCTTTTGATATTAGGATTCGTTTTGAGTAACTACCTGGCACTCACTGTGAGTCGACTTTATCTTCCTCCCGCCCCTCCTCCACCGAATCCGCCGCCAGCACCGAACCCTCCTCCGAATCCTCCTGACCCTGTACCTCCTTGACTGGGCAAAGACGCTGTCATTATAGGATAAATGATGAGTGGGATATCAGAAGCAATATTGATTTCTTCGAGTTTTATTCCTAGATCCTTCATAGCTTTGACAACATTATCGCCTACTCCCAATGATGTACCATAGACAAGCCATTTACCCCACATCGAGAGATCTTGTGGTGTATACTTTTTGATTTGAACTAAATCAGATAGCATTCTTTTGAATGCATCCCATTCTAGCTTTTCTCTGTAAGAGGATCCACGCCATTTTCCAAATAACGTCGATGGGAATGCGAAAGCTATCAGCGATTGCACGATCAATATGATTGATGTGGCTGCTGCAGTCAGAAGAAGCATAAACACATTGGTAAAAATAAATCCTAGAAATATGCTTAGTACAAGTAGTAGAATTGAGATCATAATGAAGGGGATAATTTTCATTCTTCCATTTTCAACAAATTCTTTAGCTACATCTGGTTCTGCGGTTCTTGTGAGATAAGATAATTCCCTCTGAAGTTGCTTCAATCTCGGCCATTCAGATCTAGTTGAAGTAAGTTCTGATGCTAATTTCTCCACCTCATTTGTATCTATAGTTCCATTTTGTGATAGGTCTCTTAGAAAATTGACCGCTCGGAGCTCATAATTATCTAAGTCTGTATCGTCGAGTATCTGTGTGATTAATCCACTGTTTTTTCTTTTTATCCTAATTTTCTTTCTGAGATGTAGGTCTAGTAGTGTTGCATAAAATCCATCTTTATCATAGTCCAATGCGTCATTCTTGATTACGAGATTTACTAACCATGGTTTTCTTTTTTCATTAGGTATAGTGCTCAAGTATTTTGGAACGACGAAGGGCTTCTCTCTACCATAAATGATATACAATAGTACAAATAGAAATGGGAGAATCATCGAAAATACGCGAGTACCTTGCCACAAAGCTGTAGCGCCATAATATTGACCAGAATATTGGATATTTGCTTGAACCGTGCGATCTCTTACATTATCGGATCTACTTGGAAAACCATCGAGAACATCAATGATATCGTTTTTTAATAGCATCTCTATTTCTAAAAGTTCATCTTGCTCTGAACTCCCTCGAAATATGATTTTATTTTCCTCTCTAAACATTTGTAGGGATGGTGGATGTGAATATATTTCCTCTATATATCCCACATCTTCAATGATCAGCGTCACATTACGATATTTTACATGTTGATTAGCAAGTTTTAGGTTAACGTGACATATTTCTTCGTCGTATTCTATCGGTGGATGAATTTTGAAAACATAATTGATTGTGTATTCTCCTGAATCGAATCGTTGAGATCTGAAGCCCCCGACTTCATTTAATTCTGCAAGAGATTTTATCGTATTAATTGTTCGAGTTTGGTTTCTATAGGGTTCTGAAACCTTTGTTGATCCCAAGAAATTTTTCATGTATAGTATCATTTCTTTTTTAGATGAGGAATTTAGAAACTCTATGTATGGTTGTTCTAATTTTCCCTGAAGAAGTGGCGCTTCCCATATTCTATATAACATTCGGTACTGGTTAGATTTTTTTATTTCATAACTATACTCTTCGATTAGTGTACCATCAGTGAGATATGTTGCGACATATCTATCTACAATGATGTCGCCTTCGAACGCCGATGGAATATACTCTATTAGAGCTAT
>DAOUZW010000183.1 GCA_030671315.1 Candidatus Bathyarchaeota archaeon | reverse complement strand
CTACCGTGTCACCTTTTGATCCTGTATCTATTGTTTTATCTCACATGATGAAGGAGGAGATTGGTGCTGTAATAGTCGCTGAAGATAATCGTCCAATTGGAATAATCACCGAAAAAGACATGCTAAACAGGGTGTTTCACGCAGATAGGGATTTGATTAATACTAACGCTAGAGAGATAATGTCTTCACCACTTGTTACAATAGATTCTCAAAGTTCTATTAAGGAAGGTCTCGACCTTATACGAGAACACGACATTAAGAGATTAGTTATCACTGATAAAGAGTATCTCATTGGTTTAACTACGGAACGAAGGCTTTTAGAAATCATTCACGAGCAATATATCATTCAAAACTCCAACAGGATAAAACGAGTTCTAAGTAATACCGGGATCAAAATTAACGTTGGATTTGTTTCTACTTTTCCACCAAGACAATGTGGTATTGCTACGTATACATACGATCTTGTTGACGCTGTCTCCCGACTTTTTGTGACTGGACCACCTGGAATCATTGCAATAAACGATAAAGGAGGTTTTTATGATTATTCCAGTCTGGTAAAGTTTCAAATTGATAGAGAAGATACTGATAGTTTTCGTAGAGCGGCGAAGAACGTGAATAACTCCGAGATAAATATAATAAATCTACAACATGAATTTGGATTATTTGGTGGTGTTTGGGGCGATCATATAATTGCATTTCTTGAAGAACTCGAAAAACCAGTGGTAACGACTCTACATACCCTTCTAGAAGAACCTGGTTCTGAAACTAAAAAAGTAATGGACTATATCTTAAATAGAAGCGATTTCGTAACTGTGATGGCAAAAGCTGGCATAAAAATCTTAGAAAACAAATATGACACTTTGGCTGACTCGGTTAGATATATTCCACATGGTTGTCCAAATGTCCCCTTTTTGAGTAGTGAAACCATAAAAAATGGGATCGGATTAAATCGACGAACTGTTCTCTCTACATTTGGGCTTCTAAGTAGAGGAAAAGGAATTGAATATGCGATCCAATCTCTACCTAAGATTATTGAGGAAGATCCAAGTGTACTCTATTTAATAATTGGACAAACCCACCCTGAGGTTAGAAAAAATGAGGGAGAGTCATATAGGCAGTATCTTATGGATCTTATCGATAAACTTGGAATCAATGAAAATGTGAGATTTGTAAATCGATTCGTTGAAAAAAGCGAACTTATCAGATTTCTTCAAGCCACAGATATCTATATCATACCTTATCCTAACAGAGAACAGATTAGTAGCGGTACATTGCTATACGCTCTTAGCACTGGAAAAGCCATCGTTTCAACACCTTTCCTTCATGCAGAAGAGGTCATGTCCGAAGGGGCAATTATGGGATCTAAATTCAAAGATCCTGATTCCATATCAAATTCAGTGATCGAACTGTTAACCGACAAATCCTCTCATGATGAATTTCAGTCGAAAGCCTACCAATATAGTAGGGATATGATTTGGCCTAATGTAGCCATGAAATATGTTAACGTACTCTATGAGGCTCTCGGTCTTTGATTACCTTACCAGAACTACCTTTAGATGGGCTTAAAATGCTCACAGATGAAGTAGGAATGCTTCAACATTCAAAATTCTCAATAATTGACAGACATAAAGGATATACTACAGATGACAACGCAAGAGCTCTCATTTCAGCGATAAGATATAATCATATTTATGCTAGTTTGGAATCATTAGAACTCGTAAAACGTTATCTAGCTTTTCTTTTACATATGCAAGAAATGGATGGGAGTTTCTCTAATCTACTTGGATATGATAGGTCCCTTAAAGACAAGGGGGGGTCAGAAGAATGTATGGGCCGTGCATTATGGGCTTGTGGAACTATTCTTGAATCAAATATTGGAGAAGACATGAAGCAGGTTGCTAAAGAGATGTTTGATAAAGGACTTCCAATTTCAAGAGAATTCAAGTCACCAAGAGCTAGAGCTTTTACAATTTTAGGTCTAAAAGGATACAATGCTGCTTTCCCAACTGACTCTAATATTATAAAAAACTGTAAAACTCATGTTACCTTTTTAACCAACTTATTTTTCTCGCATTCAGAAGAAGATTGGATTTGGTTTGAACCCTATCTCGTATATGCAAATGCTAGATTACCTCAATCCCTTTTTCATGCATATAATATGATTAATGATGAACTTTATCTGGATATTGCATTAAATTCCCTAAAATTTCTGGTTGACACTCATTTTTACGATGGAGTCTTTATGCCGGTTGGAACCAATGGTTGGTATTTTAAAAATGATAAAAAAGCAACTTATGATCAACAACCTATCGAAGCTTCATGTATGGTTGAAGCATTGATAGAGGCATATCACTCCACAGACTTGCGAGAATACATAAAATACGCACTACAATGTTTCAATTGGTATCATGGAGATAATATAAAAGGAGTCACGTTATTTAATCCTAAAACTTCAACATGTTTTGACGGCATAACACCCAAAGGGCTAAATATGAATCAAGGAGCCGAATCTTCAGTATCTTATTACATGGCCTATCTTACACTAAAGATGAATCTGATTCTCTGAACCTTAAGAAAGCTTCCCGAATAATTATAAGTAGTGAAGTGCCTCTGCCAATAGCATCTACGAGGTCATACGAAAGAGATGGTTCGTTTCAAAGGTAACCCGATACTTGAA
>DAOUZW010000093.1 GCA_030671315.1 Candidatus Bathyarchaeota archaeon | reverse complement strand
GATTACTGTTGATAAGGCTGAGCCAATTACAGCCAAAGATAGTATTTTGTGAGGTTTAACCTTGAAGATTGAGTATTTGAGAGAGCGACAATTTAACGCAACAACCAATTCAAAAAAGATGAACATTATGAATAGTGATGTCCTAGCAACATTTACTCCTTGGTTCAGGGAACTAATGAAAATATATAGAAGTATAGGGGAATGAACTAGTGGAATTAATGTTAACATATATTTGACTTCTCTTGAGAAAATAGATTCCTTAGGATCTCTTGGAGGTCTCTGCATCACATCTGGGCTAGGTGGAGTAACTCCCAAGGCCAAAGCTGGAGGCCCATCAGTAATTAGATTTACCCATAATATCTGAGCAGCTAGAAGAGGTAAAGGCAGACCTGCAAGCACTCCTCCACCGATCACAATCAATTCAACTATGTTGCTTTCAAGAAGATATGTAAGATACTGTTTTATGTTATCATAAATTTTTCTACCTTCCTCAATTGCCCTAACAATAGTGGCAAAATTATCGTCAGCAAGCACCATATCCGAAGATTCTTTTGTTACTTCAGTTCCTGTAATACCCATAGCTATTCCAATGTCCGCATTCTTTACGGCTGGGGCATCATTCACTCCATCTCCTGTCATTGCGACGACTTCTCCTCTTTTTTTCCAAGCTTTAACTATCTTCAATTTATGTAGAGGAGAAACTCTAGCGTAGACTGTTACTATAGTAACCATATTCTGTAATTCTTCATCGCTTATTCTTTCTAGTTCATCTCCTGTCATAGCGATATTGCCATCTTCATAGATTCCCATCTCGGTTGCTATTGCAACTGCAGTTAATTTGTGATCTCCTGTAATCATAATGGATTTCATACCGACTTGTTTCGCCCGTTCTACAGCAATTTTTGCTTCTGTTCGTGGCGGATCTATCATTCCTATTAGACCCAGAAAAATTAGATCAGATTCCAGAGTTTTCTCATCGAAATCGTTTGTAGAATCTGGGATCTCTTTATACGCTACTGCTAATACTCTTAGTGCCTGAGCAGCCATCTTCTCATTTATCTCATAAATCTGTCTCTTCTTGTCTAATAACAGCCTTTGTGGTGTGCCATTTTCATGAATGGATGAGCATCTTTCCAATATTATTTCTGGAGCACCCTTGATAAAAACAAGTTTTTTTCCTTCTTTACTTTGGTGAACAGTGCTCATACGTTTCCTTTCGGAGCTGAAAGGAAGTTCACTTACTCGAGGATACTTTTCTCGAATATCATTCTGCCTAAATCCAGCTTTCTCAGCAGCAACAATTAATGCCCCTTCAGTAGGATCACCAATAATATACCAATCGCCACCTTCCCTAGCCTTCTCCAGATTTGCATCATTACATAATATAGATGCCATACCCCAGAGCGAAAAAATCCTTTGATGAAAATCTACTATTGTTTCATTAATTTTCAGTTGTCCTTTAGGTTCGTATCCAACTCCTGTCACATCTATCGACTGATTATTCAGATATAATTGTCGTACTGTCATCTCTCCTTTAGTTAGAGTGCCAGTTTTATCAGAACATATTACGGTAGTTGAGCCAAGAGTCTCAACAGCAGGCATTCTTCTAACGAGGGCATTTCTCTTAGCCATCTCATTCATGCCGATAGCAAGTGTTCCTGTCACGATGGCTGGTAGGGCCTCTGGAACAGCTGCGACAGCAAGAGCTATTCCAAACATAACCAGCCCAATAAGAAATTCAGTTGAGACGAATCCAATTATCAGATATTCTCTGAGTATACCGAAAACAACAACTACGAGACAGGCCCCTAAGCATAGTACACCTAACCATTTGCCAATTGATTCCGTTCTAATTTCTAATGGTGTTTTCTCTTTAGTGGTTGTCATAACTTCTTTAGCGATTTTGCCAAATTCTGTTTTCATACCTGTAGAAGTTACGAAGGCTCTTGCTCTACCATAGGTCACAGTTGTTCCAGAGTAAACCATATTTTTCCTATCAGCAACATAAGTGTCAACAGACAAGGAATCAAGTTTCTTGGTTACTGGAATAGATTCACCTGTAAGAGATGATTCATCCACATTCAGATTTGCTATCTTGAATAGTCTAGCGTCAGCAGGAATTTTGTCTCCCGCCTCAAGAATTATTACATCACCAGGAACTAGCTTGCTCGAATCCAGCCTTTTTTCTTTTCCATCTCTTACCACAGTTATTGCTGGAGACAGCATTTTCTTCAAAGCCTCAAGAGCCCTTTCCGCACGATATTCTTGGAAAAAACCCAGACCAGCTGACGCTATTACAATAGCAAAGATAATAATTGCATCAATAATTTCTCCTACTACTGCAGAGAATATTGTTGCAAAAAATAAGATTATGATTAAGATACTTTTGAATTGCCCAATGAAAATCTGTAGTGGAGAAACTTGTTTCTCTGCCTGAAGTTCGTTAGGACCGAACTCGACTAATCTACGTTCCGCTTCTTGATTATTTAGACCTTCATTACTTGCTCCAAGATCTCTGGACACCTCATCAATAGACATTGAATGCCATTGTTTTTGTTCCATCAATGTAGTCACCATGCAGTAACATAATCTTGAAGCGAATTGTATCTTAATGTATAATGTGCCTATGAATTTTTTGTTTTTAACTGGACTCGAATTTTCATGGAATTAAATTTTCTGGTACTTACTCCATTTGATTATAAAATTATCTTTAACAAAAATATATTACAATATTAATTGACTTTAATTAATGATTAATATATTTATGAGATCAGCGCCGGGGGTGGGATTTGAACCCACGAGACCCGCAAGGGTCATCGGCTTTCTGCTGAAAGATAGCAAGCCGACGCCTTACCTGGTTTCCCGATTCTTTTAGAATCTCTAGGCAACCCCGGCAGTCTATATTTACAAATAACGCGAAGTACCATCAATTAAATGAATTTTTCCATTCTAATTTCTGTGCAAAAAATTGATTAAAAAAAAGTTCGCCTCTACTAACGTCTTGGCTTCTCTTTCTTTCCTGAAAGTAATGCTTTGAGAGACACGTTATTGACCTTGAATACTTGCCATCTGATACCAGGTATATCGCCCATTGCTTTGCCTTCTGGACCGCCTAAGCCACATAAATGGACTTCATCATGTTCATCTATGAAGTTTAATGCACCGTCTCCTGGTGTGAACGCTGTTATTACTTTCCCATTCTTTATCAGTTGGACTCTGACCGCCTTCCTGACAGCACTGTTTGGCTGACGACATTCGATTCCTACTTTCTCAAGAACTATGCCCTTAGCTTGGGGAGACCCTTGAAGAGGGTCGGATTTGTAGTCTAGACCGAGCATTCTCCGTCTATATGGTTTATATTTCCATCTAAGCTTCTTTCGTATACGCTTGAGTTTTCTTGCAGCTAAGAGTCCGCTTGAAGTCTTTCCCATTTTTTATCCCGATTATTCTAATGATCTTGCAGCTGAATTGAATGTAGGATTATAAAAACTGTTCTAATTTAGCATAAAATGATATTCATTGAAGATTTCATATTTAATTCTCGTGTTGACCCTTGTGAATTGAATTCATGAAAATAGAGTCAAATATTTAGTCTTTTGTTTACATGTATCTATGATACATACGGATCAATTTAGTTTCATGTATTTTACTTTGTGCGAATTATTATATGGAAGCGCTGTAAGCAAAGTATAGAGGAAATTAGACTTGCGTCAGATAGGCTTAGCAGGTATCATAATCCTCATAATTTCTGTTATTGTAAGTGGGGCAACCTATCTTGGCGAAAGTAGTTTTATTTGGAATCCTGGTGATCCAGGTTTCATCTATTCACTCATCCTCACACTTGGTTTTCTCGTTGCTGTTGGAGCAGGGATATATGGCGCGATCAAAGAAATGAATGAATTTTTGATTGCGGCTGGAACTGCTTGCATAGCATTGGCTTTAGTAAACAAGTTATTTAGCAATGTATTATATTCTTGGAGTTATTTGGATATTTTTTTCCTTGTTGCAGGTTTTATGATGATACTTGATAGTTTCCATGTTAAACGTATTAAGGAGGCTAAGAAACTGGAAGAAACTAAACCTGAAGAACCTCAAACTGATAAACTTCTTGAAAAACTGGATAAACTAGAATCTGAAACAGAGCCTACTGAGACAGAAACTACAGAAGAGGGCGAGATTTTTCATGTTAAAAGACAATTATGGTCAGAAGCGAGGAAAAAGCCTGAACTTCTAAAAGGATTAAGGGATAGACTTTACGGTAGTGCAATTGTTCAGGATATTGTAAGAAGATTCATTAATTCTAATCTTGAAAGTATCGAACCAATAATGGTAAGAAGTGAAACACCTTCTTATCCTGTACTTTCTGACCTAAAAGGATACTCTCAAAGAAAAATACAATACACTTTAGATGAATTAGTTGAGTCAGGCATACTGAATGAAGATCTATATGAAAAACTAGTTGCTTGTCCACAATGTCACCAATCAGCAAAAGTTTTCACTAGAAGCAAGTGTCCAGAATGTGAATCCCACAAAGTCAAGATAAACCGATTGATGCAACATCTTGACTGTGGAGCTATCTATAAACAGAGCGAGTATCAAACAGTCACTGGAATTATATGTCCGAAATGCAGAAAAAGAATCGAGGAAGATCTCGAACTCAAATCTGTAGGCATTTCTTTCGAATGCCAATCATGTAACAGTATATTTAGTGAACCACTAAGATCCTATTACTGTAGAGGCTGCTCAGATGAATTCCAATTGAAAAACTGTGATCTTGTTGATATCCATTCATTCACATTAAATCAAGACGTTAAATATGAAGCCAAGGAAAAATTAACTGTACTTACAATAGCTGATTCCCTTAGAAAAATTCAATACTCAGTAGATATTCCTGGCTACCTCAAGGGTAAAACTGGTGTTAATCACGGATTTACCTTAACAGCTAACAAAAAAGACAAATTAGTTGCTCTAGATTTGGTGGCATCATCAGAAACTGTCGATACAAAAACGGTTCTATCTTCTTATGCAAAGTTCACAGATAGTATATCTGCAACAAGTCTACTGATTGCAATGCCAATGCTTCATCAAGAAGCAAGAGACTTCCTCAAAGAAAATAATATTCAATTTATTGAGGGAGAAAATATGTACGAGATAACTGATAAAGTCATAAAACTATTGGAAGAAACAAATTGAGATTCAAACCCAATCATTCTCAGTTAAAATTTTATTTAATGTAGATGTAACATGCGCGTTCCTAAATTAGAGTGGATCATTCTTGTATTGATTATTGTTTTTTTCTTATACAGATGTAACAGCGTATTTTACGTCCAATTTGAACCAAGAACAATACTTGAAGATTATTCCGTCTCAATTCACAAAGGAATTGT
>DAOUZW010000104.1 GCA_030671315.1 Candidatus Bathyarchaeota archaeon | reverse complement strand
CTCTTTAACTTGTTCCTCTCCACCAGTTTGGCATTCGGTTGCGCATGTTCCACATCCGACAATGAATATCTTATCTCTGCCTTCGATCATTTTTTTTATATCTTCATCGGATTTTTGTATAGTAATTATCAATTATTCCTCACCAGAGACGAATATTGTAGCTATGAACATGATGAGTTCCTAATAAAATGGCGGTATGATTTTTCGGTAACATTTTAATCAATCCTTGATTTTTCTTATGCCAAGCGTCATATCTTTCTAAAAAACTCTATGATCTACCAAAAAATATGACTTGTAGAATTTTTTTTCCAGAAACATTTTGATCAAAGTTAATAATCAATGATGCACATTACGGAATCAAATCGTCGTCTAAGGTATGCAAGCAATGACTCGTAAAATCATAATTATAGGCGCTGGAGCTGCGGGTGTTAGTGCTGCGGCATCTGCAAGAAAACAAGATCGAACTGCAGAGATCAAGATAATAACGGAAGAAGAATATGCCACCTATTCAAGATGTGGTATGCCTTTCGTTCTAAGTCGTGAAATACCTTCATTCCAAAATCTTGTTCTTTATCCTCCAGACTTCTATCGTATGATGAAACTTGATCTGCTATTAGAAACAAAAGCGCTCGATGTTGATATCGATAAAAAGGCAGTCAAGATTCAAAAGAAAAATAGTGAAACCGAGACTCTAGCTTATGATAGCCTGATCATGGCCACTGGAGCTCGTGCATCTAAACCCCCAATCAAAGGAACCGATAAGAAAGGAGTTCACCTAGTAAGAACAATAAACGATTGTCAAACTATAGATTCTCAGATTAAAAGGTCAAAATCCGCGATAATTATCGGAGCTGGTTTAATAGGTTTAGAGATTGCTGCAGCAATAAAAGAACGCGGTCTTTCTTCCACAGTAATTGAATTTTTTCCCCAAGTTCTTCCTCAAATGCTAGATCCAGATATGGCAAAATTAGTTCAACAGAATCTAATCAAAAATGGCATAGAAGTAATGGTTAGCAAGACTGCAGATGCAATAATTGGAAATGATGCAGTCAAAGGTGTTTCTGTTGGCGGAACAGAGTTATCTACAGACATGGTAATACTCGCGACAGGCATTAGACCTGAAGTAGAAATTCTGAAGAAAATTGGTGCAGAAATTGGAATTACTCGAAGTGCAAAAGTCAACATAAGAATGCGTACTAATTTGAACGAAGTATACGCTGTTGGTGATTGCGCGGAGACTAGTCACATAGTCTCTGGTAGACCCATATCACCTCAGTTAGGAACTATAGCAGTAAGACAGGGCAGAGTAGCTGGCATAAATGCCGCTGGCGGATATTCGACGCTTCCAAGTGTTTTAGGATCCGCCATTACCAGGTTCTTAGGACAAGAGATCGGTCAGACAGGACTCACAGAAAATCGTGCCAAAGAGCATGGATTGAAACCTGTAATCGGGACAATAACTGCCAAAACTCGTGCTCATTATTATCCAGGCGGTACAGACATTAAAATAAAATTAATTGCGGAACCAGAAATGGGAAGAATAATTGGCACACAAATCATAGGTGGCGAAGAAGTAACTCAGAGAATTAACATGGCGTCCATTGCAATTCAAAAAGGATTAACTGTTCATGAAGTAAACTCGACTGATACATGTTATTCTCCTCCAGTATCAGACTATTGGGAGCCGTTTATAACAGCTGCAGAAATGGCGCTAAGAAAAATTTGAATAAGAGGAGATTATACCCTTCTTAATCCAATCGCATCCTTGAGAACTTTTTCGTTAATTGCTCCGGCAGTATAACTAAGACCAGTCTTCATATTGTTAATTGTGATAACGGCTGGGGCGAAAAGATTAGGATCAATTTTATAAAAGTCAAATTTTGCTTCACGAAATATCTCATAGAACGGACGCCCATAGTCTCGCGAGCAGGATGATGGCGCCTCTGCAACAGTTTTCTTCAGAGCTTCATCATCTTCATGATTAACAAAATAATTAGTAACTCCACCATAAAGTATCACATCATTAGTTCTTCCCATAGCTTTCATCGAGTCTGGATGGACGGGAGGAATTGGAGCATAACCACATCCAAAGACAATGGTCTTTGGATCAAAACCAATCTCAGTCAATTTATGAATCCCAGTTTCAACAACTCTCCCTGCTATTTGAATAGAGCCTGCTAGTGATGAAGTTGGAGTAACCAGAACATAGAGTTTAGAATTAGATATTTTGCATTCATCACATATGTAATCAATAGCACTTTTAGTTGGAAGCTTGTCAGATTCCAACACTATCACTGATTCTTTTGAGGAATCTGAATAATTGATCTTATCATATATCGACTTAGGTTTCTTAGCCAAAGCTCGAGCTGGACCAGATCCCATAGCGAAATAATCTTTAGTTTTAATCTGCCAACCTGCATATTGTGATCCAAGAGTAGCAACTGCTGGAAAACATGTCTCCACAAACACGGAAGGCAGAGTATCTTCACCAAATTTCTGATAAGTTAATCTTGTTCTCGCAAGACCACCTAAACAAATGTCTGCTGCAAGTTTTCCAGCCAATGCTCCTGTTTGTGTTTCCACCCCAGCATCAATAATAGTTGCTTTTGCAATTTTTTTAATTTTAATTCGATAAAGAATCTTATTTTTAATAGCAGTCTTTACCAGTTTTATCGCTTCGATATTTACACTCGTGCCCATATTATCTAACTCTCCAAAAATTGTTCATACCATTTCAATTGGGAATTTGATTCCCCATTTATGAAAATTCTTCCTTTACCGTTTTCATTATTATCGCCTGTGAAGACGTAAAATGGCCCATCTATACTATCTTTTTCAATTCTTGCTTTACTGCGGATATTATTAAAAGAGAAACTTGGAAGAGGATGGGTCTGCATATTACCAGATATTATGATCTTACCACCTATCATATGAGCACCTATTCGTCCTTGGCAATTTCCACCAACATATATTGTGCCACCTTTCATGTGTAAACCAGGAAACATTCTCGAATTACCAAAAATTCTTATTGTCCCCGATTGCATCCAAGCACCAACGTCACTTCCTGAATTTCCATTCACTATTATTTTTCCACCTTTCATTCCTTGAGTTGATCCACGACTTGCAGCACCAATGGCATCACCAACATTTCCTGACACGGTTATTGTTCCTCCGATCATTTCTAACCCTAACCAAGATCCTGTGTTTCCTTCAACCATGATCTCGCCTCCCGTCATAGATTCTCCCAAGTACATTCCACCTTCTCCTTTGATTCTTAATTTACCCTTAGTCATTTTATATCCAATCCGTCTAGCATTAGCCATATTACCTAAAATTTCAATTGTTACTTCTTCAGTTTTGTCACGCAAATCTTTTTTTATGTTAAATATCGATTTCAATTTGACTTTGTTATTTCCTTCCCAAGCCTCAATATCGTTTATAGAACTAATTTTTTTGGCCATAAATTCGTCTGGCGAGATTTTATCTAGATGTAAAGGATTTTGAATTTTCTTCTTTAATCGGAGAGTGTATTTTGGCATCTTAGATCTCGGCCTTACAATTAATTTTGGCTGGGTTTCTAAGGAAACTATCAGATATTGGATAATTTTCAAATTCTATAGTATAGTAATCTTTGAATCGTGATTGGATATCTTTTATCAAATCGGTTTCAAGATTCTTTGACACTTGACTTTCTGTGTAAAACGTGTTGCCATATGAATTGCCTGTTATTTGACCTTGCTTCGATACAATTTTTCCGTTTTTGATTGTGTATAAAGTTTCTTTGAAAACCTTCCTTATCGTGGATGGTTTATTTTCTAAATCGACTTTAGATGGATCTAGATCATAAATTGCAATATCAGCATCAGCACCTAAGCCGAGATGTCCTTTGTTCATAAGAGTTAACGATTTTGCGGGTGCAGCTCTTGTGATTGTCGCGATCTCTCCAAGCGTATATTCTCTATCAATGTTTGGAAGATCAAGTCTCCTTCTTGCTGTCCGATTAATTTTTGATATCATTTTTTCTCGTGCTTTCTTACTCATAAGCCACGCTATGACTTTTGGATAGGATGTGAATGGTCCTCCATTTGGATGGTCTGTTGTCATGAAGACTCTCCATGGATCTTCTACCAGAAGAGCGAGCTCTAAGCCAATTCCCCACTGGATTGCGTTAACATAATTTGTTCGTTTATATTGGAAAGGCACTATACCTGAACCTGTCTCAGCTTCTACATCCAAGTTAACCCATTTATTGCCTGAAAGTTGATGTAGGAAATATTGGAATGGCCCATCAGCGGTCATAGTAGTTGTGTCGCCAAAGATTACTTGACCGAGATCTACTGAAACATGGTTATGATCATTGACGTAATCAGCTATTTCAGGTGCACCTGAACCCAGATTAAGCCATGATGATCCTGAGAATCCTGTGAATTGGACGTGAGTTATATGAATTATAGGTCGTTTTTCATCAGCCAAGTCTCTTACTGCGTCCATCGTTTCTATTGTTGTTTGATAGTTCCCAGGGCTACCGAGATTGTTAGTGTGAACATGGATTATGTGAGGAAGATTCAACATTTTATTTACTTTACATAAACCTCTAACTATCTCTCTTGGTGTTACATCAAAGTGTGGTATTGGGTCATCTAGTCTTTTGATGAATTTACCCCATCCCCAAACTTCAACACCACCTGGATCTACAATTTTAATAGCGTAACCTTTTGTAGCTTTCAGCATCCAAGCAACGAATGCTGCACATTCATCCAGTCTTCCATCTCTTAGGTATTCCATGATGAACCAGTTGTTACCAAGAAGAGGGAAACAGCCTTTGTCAATAATAGGAGTTGAATCAAGTTCTTCGTGTGTGTGTCTTGTTTTCAATGGTGGAGTTGCCGGCTCAAAGACTGTAGTATAACCCATCTTAGCATAACGATAACCAGTTGTACGAGTCGATGGTATAGAATAACCGACTCCTGAATGTGTGCGTTTTGTTTTAATTTCAAC
>DAOUZW010000082.1 GCA_030671315.1 Candidatus Bathyarchaeota archaeon | reverse complement strand
TTTACATGTTAGAGGGTATTCCCAACTTAGAGGTGTACCAGCTATTCCTAACTATTATGAACTTGGTACAACTCTACCGATGGGCTATTCGCAACCCACAGGGAACTTTACCCGATTTGGTGACGTGTTACCGTTAATGTTAGATGTAGATGACAAATATGCTATCTTGCATCACGGCGATGAAATCTCCATCAATTTTAAGTATCTACCTATTGAAGAGGGAATGGAGAGAGATTTCCTACTGTATTCAGATGGTTACTATAAAGGTAGAGACTATCCTACGGGTGATACGGTTGATCCATTACCTTTCCATGGGATGTCAGATTATCCATATCCTGATAATGAGCATTATCCGAATGATGCTGACCATACCACATACCTGAATGAGTATAACACACGAGTTTATGCAGGATCTAATCCAAACCTAGAATCGAAAGAACACTACACAATCTACACAGACTATGTGAAGGTAGAAGTGAGTAGTCCGCCAGTAGGCGGCATCTCGATACCAGTTAACAAGTTTGAGATCATAATGCCATACCTGGCATTAGCAGGAATTGTCACATTAGTATTAACGGGATTAGCAATAAAAAGAAAAAGAGAATAGTCCTACCTATTTTTCTTATTTGATAAAATCAATCACAAAGGTATTCGTTATTCCGATACTAGAACAACAAGAAAAATGAATACGATTTCTGGACAGCTTTAGCCAATTAAATTAGCTAAATCTAACTTGTCAGAATAGTTCGAGTTAAACGCCTCAGAATTGTTATTCCTGCATAGAAGCAAGAGAATTGAAATGCTAAATAGAAAGGCCCTATCAACAGATCTGGATTCATATTATCACCTAATTCTGACACAAAACTGATACAAACATGTAACCCCTATGCTACATATATGTAAGCTTTTTCGTTAGAATCTATTAGACAAGCCTTTTGGATGCCTTATCTCGCGATAATAGTTTACACTATAAAGTTATACAGAAGTTTAGAACGTGAAAATACGAACTACCTAAGGACTTCCAGACCTATTGTCTTTCAGCTATCATTTTAGAAAAATATCTGAACGCTAATTCTTTCCAGATTACAAGCCAAATGATAACCATAACAGATGCAATACCAGCCACTGTAATGCTCTCAAAGAATCTCCCGATTGTCTTAGAAAGAGTAAGAATGAGTAGTGGTAAGGATACGAAAATTACTACTAATCCTATTAACATAGTGAGCCAAACAAAGAATATTATGAGAATCAAGCCAAATATTGCTCTCAACATCTACCACCAAATTATCAGTAATTGTGTAAGAACAGCTAAAATCGCCGATACTGCAGAGAGAATGAACATGCGACGAGTTACTTCAAATTCCTTCAAAGGTCTTTGTGCTAAGATCATTCGAGCCAATGTGATTGGTGCTTTACTATCTTTATTAACTTCAAGCCTTCCGTCTTCCAGAACTCTGATAGGTCTGGTCGATATCTCTTTTCTTTCATATAATCTTCCAACAGTTGCCAATCCATAGAATGCATTCATTATATGAGGCATCATAGCCGTAATAGCTGCCACTTCTATCCTACCATAAATAGCTAAGACCCCTATGGACGCCCCAATGAATAGACTACCTACATCACCCGCGAAGACTTTTGCTGGATATTTGTTAAAGATATGAAATGCAAGTAAACTTCCCAAGAGTCCAGCAGCTAATGCAGCCGCATCTACTCGACCCATCATAAGCATACAAATTATCATTGCAAAAATAGCTATTGAACATGTTCCTGTCATCGAGCCGTTGAATACATCAAGCATGTTGACAGAATTTGCTGTGACTGCTAGTGCGATAGGAATAAGAAGAGGATAAATTATGGTGAGTCTTGTCGCTCCTATAAAAGGAAACTCTGGATAAGGATTGTAAACGGCAAGAAATATGATCGGAATCGCACCTAAGGCTACTAAGACGGGTTTTAATCTGGGTCCTATCTTGGTAATTCTGTCAAGGATACCTACAATAGCAGCTATAAGCGTAGAAGATACGAAAGCTAAAATCCACATATTTTGTTCTGGATAGAAAAGACTGAAAATTATTGCTGAGACTGTAACTCCTATAACGATAGTTATGCCACACAATTCTGGAATTTTTGGCCTATCTAACTTATGCACATCAATTCCGATTATTCCATGTTTAAACATGAATTTTGATACTGATGGTATAAGTAAAAGAGTGGTAATGAAGCCAATTAATATCGTTATTACCATTGGAAGTATTGTTTCAAGCAAGTCATTTTCGCCGAATATTCTTTATGATTCTGGTGATGAGTTTCTTGTATCTTAATGCTAGGGCTTCTACTTTCTCTTGAGTATCTGCTTCTGCGAAAATTCGATATAGTGGTTCTGTTCCGCTTGGTCTTACAAGTATCCAGCTTCCGTCCTTTTGCCAGATTTTCAAGCCATCGGTAGTTTCTATCTTTGCGGCCTTAACATTTGATTCAAGTTTTTTTAGAATTTTTGATTTTAGATTTACCGGGCAAGGAACCTTATCTTTGATATTGAAGTATCTTGGAAGTTTTTCTATGAGTTGTGATAGTTTCTCTCCAGAAAACGCCATTATTTCGAGCATTAATGCAGTAGCCATTGCACCATCTCTGACTGGGATGTGAGGTCCATAAAAGATTCCACCATTCTCTTCTCCACCAAGTTTTGCATCTTTATCGATCATAGTTCTAGAAACATAAGGTGAGCCCACAGGAGTCCAGATAACTTTTCCACCATTTTTAAGGCAATTATCTCTATCATCTGCGATGAACTAACTGGCGTCACAATTTCTTCTCCCGGATTATTTCTCAGAAAATGTTCAACTATTAACGCGAAGCTTTTGTCTCCCCAGTGAACCTGTCCCCTCTCATCAACGAATATTGCCCTGTCCGCATCCCCATCATGAGCCACACCAAGATCAGCTTGACTTACCTTGACAGCTTTGCATAAAGATTCAAGATTTGCTGGTCTAGGTTCTGGTAGTCTTCCAGGAAAATTGCCATCAATATTTGCGTTGATTGTTATGATTTCGCATCCTAATTCTCTGCATAAGTAAGGTGTAACTAATGATCCTACTCCATTGGCTGGATCAACAACTATCTTGAGCTTCGATTTACTGATTTTTTCTTCATCGACCTTCTGTCTTATTGCTTCTCTATATGTATCAAGGCCGTCCTGAATAGATAATTTTTCTCCTAAATGATTCCAATCTTTTCTTTCAAATTTTTTCTTGAAGTAAATATTTTCTATTATAAGTTCATCCTTAGGAGATATCTCGACTCCGTCTTTATCAATTACTTTTATTCCATTATATTCTGGAGGATTGTGACTCGCTGTTACCATAACACCTCCATTAAGACCTTGTATTTTTGTTAGAAACTGTATTGCAGGTGTCGGAGCCATACCTGCTTGATATACTTTGCAACCAGCATTTACTAATCCAGATGCAACAATATCTGCAAGCATTGGACTGCTTGTTCTACCATCCCAACCTAAAAGTATCTTAGAGCAGTCTATCGTTTGACCGAAAAATGTTCCTATGGATTCGCTAAGATCTAACACCATTTGGGGAGTCAAATCTTTATTGAGAATTCCTCTCACACCATTTGTACCAAAAAGTTTTCTTGCTGATTTTGCTTTCAAACGACGACTCCCTCATTTTCTATACTTGATTTGATTTCTTTATGAGGACATATCTGTATGTTATTTTTGAGCGCAACATTATCGCCGATATATACGTGGTCACCTATAACACAATCTTTCTGGACCCTAACTCGATTGCCGATAACTACCCTCTCTCCGATGACAGCTCCTCTGACATTTGAATTTCTTCCGATTATAACATGATCAAATAATATCGAATTTGATATTTTACTCTGTTCGCCTATTACAACGTGCTTTCCAATTGAGACATTTGGACCGATAATTGCATTCGACCTTATAGTAGAGTTTGAGCCTAAGCTTAGAGGAGGAATTAAATCTGAACTTTCATTAATTTTCGTGCTTTTAGATAACATCGGTTTGTGTTTGGATATTCTAGATAAAATTGTTGAGTTGGCTTTTCTATACTCGTTGAATCTCCCAATATCAAACCATTCACCTTTATACTTATGACCGAAAAGCTTTCCAGATGATGCAATTTTTGGAAAAACATCTCTCTCGATGCTGATCTTTTTATTCGGAACTATGTAGTCAAATACTTTAGTATTCATAATGTAGACACCTGCATTAATCCACTTACTTGGTGCGTTTTCTAGAGAGGGTTTCTCAACGAAGTTCAAAATCCTCGTTGACTTGTCGAGCTCAACAACTCCAAAATGTGTTGGGTCTTTGACTTTATGAAGCATTATGGTAGTTATTGCTTTGTTTGAAGCGTGTTTGTTAAGGATCTCTCTGATAGGGGGAAAGGAGATTATGTCACCATTGAAGACGATAAAATCTTCATTTTTCTTAAAAAATTTTTCTGCTTTCTTTATCGCTCCACCTGTTCCAAGTGGTTCATATTCTAACGAGTAAGATAATTTGACTCCATCAAATTTTCTACCGAGATGCTTTCTAATAGCATCTGACATATGGTTGGTAGCTAGAATTGCCATATTAACTCCATTTTCAGATAGCCCTGAAAGTATCCATTCGATCATTGTTCTTCCTGCAATTGGGAACAAAAGCTTTGGACGGGAACAGGATAGAGGCCTTAGGCGAGTCCCGAAACCGCCTGCAAGAATCAATCCTTTAATTTGACTCAACTCCTAGGTATCGAATCTATGATGAAATATCTAGACATGAATCCTTAGGTTCCATGAGATATTATTTTCTATATAAAATCAGAAATGATAGGATTAGTCTTGAGAGGAGTCTACGTTCTTTTAATCTCAGTGGAAGATGGAGTTCAGATGGAAGTTGGAGCTCTGGGACTAATAAATTTAGGACCTGGTATGTATGCATATGTTGGGTCAGCACTCGGATCGTACTCGTCTTCAATTGAGGGCAGACTTTCTCGACATTATAGTGATCATAAAAAAATGCACTGGCACATTGATTATATTCTTAAAGATCCAAAAGTTAAGCTCAAGGCAGCTATATTTTCTGAATCCCGAAAGGGTCAAGAATGTAATCTAGTAAAAAAAATTTGTAATTATGAATTTGCCTTTGTTGGAACCAAAGATTTTGGTTCTTCTGATTGTTCTTGTGTTTCGCATCTTATAATTTTGAATCTAAGAGAGAATACTGCTAAACGACATTTATGGAATAAATTCATCGAGTTGGATCTGAAACCACAAATATGGAAAATTAAAAGCTAGAGTGTTTTAGCTTCTTCCCAACGTTTTTGGAAGGCGTCCTTGAATATTCTTATCAAACCTACGTTCTCCGTATAGTGTGGCCTATAATATATCGGTCGTTCAACATCGGTCTTTCTTGTAGCCCATATTAGGAAAACAAGTGTTCTATCATCAATCAATGTTCCTCTAACAGGATACCACTCTTCAGCACAGTGACGTACTTCCACATTTAGCTCTTTCAATTCTTTTGCTCTTTTGACGGTATACTTGTCCTTGACTAACATCAGTATCCTTGCTTTGACTCCTCGGTCAACTGCCTCACTCATTTGTCGAATAATGTTTTCATACCAGTCAAATTTTTCTGCAAAAATGTAGATATAATTTTTTGCGTCTGATATCATTTTTACGGTATGTTCTTCCATTGATTCGAGGTCTCTTACTGGAAGAATTATATCCTCGGGTCTAAGACCTGTTCTTTTTTCCCAATACGAGGGATCCAAAGAAAGTTCAAGTTGTCGAATTGTTTCTTTTACCTGTTTCAGCTCAGAGTCAAGG
>DAOUZW010000166.1 GCA_030671315.1 Candidatus Bathyarchaeota archaeon | reverse complement strand
CCAAAACAATAAACAAAACATTGGGCATTCCTTCTTTAGCCCGCAATGGAGCAGGCCAAGCTGGTGAAGACTTATCCACGGTTCTACCTATTATGCCAGGAAAAGTTGTTCCAGGTCGATATTCAGTTAATTTAGACATAATCATCTATCCCTTTCTTACATTATTTTCTAGAATAACAATTTTAGATGTAATCTAGATTGGGATCTAACTAAAAAATTTTTTTTTTGGAAAAATCACTTCTCTGATGAAGCAAGTATACTAGTAAAATTGAAAAAAAGTGGAAAAAAGAGAGAGTGGGTTTAGACGTATCTTCTGCAGGCTTGGCAGTACCATTTCTGATAATTATTCATGTACGTTAGAGGTGCGTAACATTTTGGACATACCATTCTGCTGGTGGTTCCTAACGGTGGAGGTGGAGGTCGCACTTCTCTAAATACAGGAAATATGGGGGCTCCTCTGCGTTTTCCAACAAGTACCGCTGCGATCGCAGGAATAATCATAAACGGCAGAATTATGATAATCCACCATATTGGAAGAACCCCATCACCTGCTGGATTAATAGTTATTATGTCTCCTACTCTAGTGTTGTTGCTGGGATCGTCACCAAATATTTGCTCATCAGGATCAGCTGTGACAGAAACATTCCATTGGCCAAACCTAGACGGATTATCCTGGAAGGGTGAAACCCATAATGAAGTGTTCCAGTTGAAGGTAATTTGTGTTGAAGAACCGCTTGCAAGATTAACAGTAGTCCTACGGACCTCAAGTTCTGTATCTTGTCCTGAGTCTAAACGACTCATTTTTAGAACTACTGGAAAGTTCTCTGATAGCGTCCCAAGATTGTCAATGGTCGCATTAACTTGAAGAACATTACCTTCCGTCAGTATCGTAGCGTTCTGGGATATTGAGGTCGTTGCAACTTCTCGGACAGCAAAGCCTGGAGGAAGATCCACTCTAATATCGTCAGATTGGGCTCTGTCATAGATTATTGTTGTTGGGCTTAGGCTTGTAGTTGTAACGACTCTCTTCTGTGCGGTCACTGTGAAGTTGACCTCCCAAGTATTGTTAATTAATATCCTGTCTATGTTCCAGTTGAGGGTGCTGACAGGATCATCAAGTGATGTGCTGTTAGGTTCAATACTGGCGTCATTATTGTAAGTCACAAGATCAGTTGGAAGATTCTCGGTCACACGAATATTCGTTGCAGGAGGTGATTGAATAGTGTCAGCAACACGTCTGAACAACTCCTCAAGATCTTGGGGTGTTGGAGCGAATAGATATTCACCATTTCCAGCATCCGCCATTGCTTGGAGTAAAGTTGCGTTGACGTCATCTCCAAGTCCAATTGTGAAGACTCCGCCACTATTATTGGCGACAAGTTCTGCCAAATCGGTAAAAGCGCTTAGTCTGCTTTCACCTACAGTTGGTCTACCATCAGTAAGAAATACTATGGCTTTGTACGTGTTTGGTCTACTCTTATTCACGAGTTCTTCAACGGATCTCTCAAAGGCTCCAAATAGGTTGGTGAGACCCAGAGGTGAGGGGATCATATCTATTGAAGCTTTGAGTTCGGTCTTTCCAGTTTCGTTTGTAAAAGTAAAGTCTTTTCTTAGAAAAGATTCTTCGGCAAAATCAATGATTTGTACTTTGTTGTTTTCTTGTTCAAAGAGATCAACGAAGACCTTGGCAGATTGTTTTGCAGCTCCAAATTTTTGTCCCATCATGCGGCCTGTCCTATCCAGTACGACTGAGATGTCGGCTACAGATCCAACGGGATCACCTGTAACTTCGATTTTGATTTTTACTTCCATGGTTTCGCCTGGTGTGGCAAGATTGGGGGTTATTGTTTTTGTTGTATTTACTTCTCCTGCTTGGGCATGCACATACTGTGGAATCAGTGGGAAGAATAAGATAGCAATTACAAAGAGAATCTTTATGCAGGTATACATAGATAATCGACTCATAGATTTTTCTTCTCCATAATTTATGGCGATTTTCTATTATGATTAATCAGGTCTAGCCAATATCATCTGAATAGGAGGTACAAGAATCTTATCATTCTGGGAAAAATGGCAGTTTAAAAAAATGTTTAAAATAAACTATAATTCTAAACTATCAATTTTCTGCTGTCATAACCTTTTCCAAGGGATTAAAACCATACAACATGCATAGCGTCATTTAATTAAACCGTCTTTAATATCTGGGTTAACGCGCACTAGTTAAATTTTACAAAACCATGAATCGCATAACATAAATGTATAGACTAGCAACGAAGATCAAACTTATCAGAAATGCAATTACTACGCCTGCAATAAAGTAGCCAACACTTACCTTTTCAGTGGAAGGAACTATATCTCCCATTAAAATGTAAAGGAAAATACCAATTAAAAATGAGAAGACAATATAAAAAATGTCTAGATTATTTACAAACAACACAAGAGCAATTATTGTCCCAAGTAAAGGAGCCGCATACTGAGAAAAATATTGGAGCTTTTTGTCGAAACTATGAGATGGAGATTCAAGAGTCAAGGAGACAGCAAATTCCCTAACATAAAAAGGAATTAGCATGATAAACGCTAAAATAGAAAATTCATCAAAGAAAAGAACAATAATAAAACCTAAGATAAAACCATAAATTGTCATTGTAAAAAATTCAAAATTAGATTTTCTATCACCATAATTGCTTTCATCATTGAACCTTTTATGATGTAAAGCGTGTAAGATGTAGACTACTATAAATCCTGCTAATAATAGCAAATAAACATGACCGAAATTAAATTCATTTTTAAAATGTTCATTCACAAGTGATAAAGGGGGTAATATTTCTATAAAGAAAGTTCCTACAACAAGACCCGCTCCGATACAGATTATCTTATTATGATGATGACTTTTGATGTGCCTAGCTAATTTTTCTCCTTGGGAATCTATAAGAATCATTAAAACGGCTGCGATAAGAGGAGCAATATAGTTTTCCAAATCTAGAAATCACTTTTACATAAAATCAATTAAAATATTATTTAAGCGCACTTACTGGTTTGATCGATTGTAGAAACTAATAATATATCATAGATTGTGAATAACACTGTCCTAGAAAAATTTGAGCGCGCGCTCTCCTCTCTTTTTTTCATTTGATATAGGAAGAGACTAATCGAAGAAG
>DAOUZW010000110.1 GCA_030671315.1 Candidatus Bathyarchaeota archaeon | reverse complement strand
CCGTATCCAAAACCCATCATCTTCTGTTCTAAAAGACTACCTCTATGAGTGAGCTCTGAGATAATTAGTCCTGATAAAAAGGCTCCTAAGATCGCTTCGACTCCTATGAATTCGGCTAATAACGCGAAAGCTGCAATCAATGCGAAACAAATTCTCACTTCAAGTTGAAGATGAGATAGTTCTTCAAACCATTCACTAATACATCTTGTAATTTTGAAATGCCGTATAATAAATGGGATTAATAGTAATAATCCGAAAATAGCGTAAGAATAGATGAACCTTACAGCCTGCGGATTTGAGGCTGTCTGAATTGATGCCGTCAGTAAAAGCATGCTGACTATATCCACCAGCATAGTTGATGCTAAGAGAAGTGTTGTAAAGCGCGGTCGAGCTTTAATCTCTCTTGTTAATGGGATAACGATGCCGAGAGAGGTTGTTGAGAGTATGGTTCCAAGAAGGATTGGGTAAACACCGATTGTCTCTCCCAGCCAGTAACCGAGAAGAAACGGTATCAATAGTGATGCTAATGCTATAATGGTGGCAGCCATTTTGTTTTTGAGATATTCATGGATATTGATCTCCAATCCTCCTAAAAATAGCAGGTATATGAGACCGATAAAAGAGAAGAATTCTATCCATTGATCTTCCCTGATAAAATTTAGAAATGATTTGCCGAGCAGCAGCCCTATTGCCACTTCGAGTACAATGGTAGGTATACGGATCCTTCGTGCAATAAATGGAGAGATTGCCACAATTATTAGAATCACAAGAAAAGAGGTGAGGCTAGATTGTTCTATCAAAGATTAGGATCCGCCTTCACAGGTACTAATGAGAGCTATAAGGATTAAGATACAAACTCATTCGCTAAAACCATTTTCATAATAATATTTGGTAAACTCCAATGAGTATTAAGATGGCTCCAAGTAAACGGACTATGTAAATTTGTTTTGTATGTTTTTCAGCTAGAAAATTAGGATTAATTCGAGATATTATAGATCCTATCACTACAGTGAACACTCCTTGGGTGGTAACTAATGCTTCAGTTAATGTAACAGAATATTTCAATGCAAAAAACAAGGTTATCATGCTACCATATAGAAACACATTTTCAAGAATTGCGTAAGGTAGAGTTGATTTCCAGCGTTTCCTGAAATTGATTTTTTCATTTTTATTCATGACAAAAGGCATGAATGCTAGGAGTAAAGGAATCTGAACGATATGCCACCAACCCATATAGTTGAAATGATCTAATTCCTGTAATGCAGGCTTACTAAAAATGCTGACCATCGCCATCAAGACTGTAGTAATAAAAAAAAGACCTAGAACTCTATTAGACAACACGTGTTTAAACTTCATTCCTTGATTCCAAGAGGTCATGATCGCACCGAAAACTATCAGAAGGACCCATCCAATAATTGCGTAACCGTAAAATTCACCTAGAAAAATGAAGCTTAACGGTACAATAAATATAGGTTTTGAACTTATCACTGGCCCAGCCGTAGTTACATCACCAATAGTTAACGCATAGATTAAGATCAAAACAGCAATAAAACTCACTATAGAAGAAGATATTATGTAAAACCAAGATTGCATAGATGGGAAAACCATTGGTGAAATTAACCAAGAAATTATCGGAAAAGAAACTACACTAATTACAGTATAGTAATAATACCATGCAATACCACTCATGTGGTTTTCAATGACATATTTGTTAACAATGTGACGTAGGGAAAAAAACAAACCAGTAGTAATTGCTATAATCATATATGGTTCCATTTTAGTCACCTACACAATATTATGCTCTAAGGCGCACGCAATAAAATATCTTCTAAATATAGAAAGCCTAAGCTGTTGAGAACATTAGAATTGGAAGATATTCTATTTCTAGCTAGTTATATATTCAATTTTAGAATATCATTAACAAACTTTTGAGTGATCAAACTGTCTGGATTTAGTATAGCTAGTCCTGCTTGGAAGGTTAGTCTGATTGCTATATTCACAGCATTGACTGCTGTTGCTACAATCTCATTTTCTGTTAGTGTACCTGCTACTAGAGGATATTTCAATATTGGAGAAACCATGATCTACGTTGCAGCTCTTCTATTTGGTGCTTCAATTGGAGGATTATCCGCTGGTATTGGATCAATGATTGCAGATTTGACTCTAGGTTATGCAGTGTATGCTCCAGCGACTCTCATCATAAAAGGTTTGGAGGGAGCTATTGTAGGATTTTTAGCTTCAAGAAAACCATACAGGAAATTAAGTCCTAGATCTAGTAAGATTCTATCAATCATTGCTGCAATATCGTTTGCCTGTATCATATACCTGATAGGATCCACATACTATAGTGGAAAGATGGAGATTACAACTGCTTGGCCAATCTTACCGTTAGGATTTGAGGTTAATATTCCAAACTTATTCTGGATTATGTTGTCTGTGATTGCTGCGATCACAATATTGTACATTTCATTGAAACAGGATCCGCATCTAAGTTGGCAGATTATCTCAATACTGATTGGGGGAACAGTGATGGTGATAGGTTATTTTCTTTACCAGCAACTAATACTAGGAGTAGTAGCTATTGTTGAGATACCTGTAAACATTGGTCAAATGATGATAGGTGCTATAATCGCTATTCCATTGGTTAGAGCAATTAAAACAAGAATACCTAAGACCTTAAGCCACAACTGATTCAAAATTATAATATCTTTTGAATAGACAAATGAGTTAATCTTAGTCAATTAACAATAGTGCTACAGGGTCAGGTATCTTTTCAAAGGGAAAAGATATTGTCATACCTGCTTCTTGAACAGTCCTCTTCATATTAACACCGACTGCATGTTCCGGAAAACGAATCATACTCGGATAGATGCATACCTTATTCTCTATACTACATTTTTCACATAAAGAGCAGGATCCGATTGAAAATCCGACTGCAAAAGTGAAACCTTTATTGAAGGCTGTTTTTTCAATTTCTAGAACTATTTGATTGAATTTTCTATTATTTTTTTTCCAGTCATCCATAAATTTTGTTGCTTCTTCTTTAAGAGGTGTTGGAATTTCTTCGTCGTATTGGCATCTTAATAGACTTCTGGCTACCTCTTCGTTTTTTATTTCAGCATTAGATTTGAATTTGACTAACATGGCAAATCGATAATCTTTCAGCATCTTTCTGAATTCATCGACTGTTGGAGCGTAAGGTGGGCAATTCAATTTTTTCTTGTATGAGGGACATCCTGAAATGCACTTGAGAACAACTCTATCTTCAACAACTACGTTTTCTGCTGGAATTATTTTAACTTCAATAGCACCTGAATCCAGAGCAAATTTTTCAAGAAAATCGAATTGACTTTCTTTTTTATTTAAAATAGAATGTGCTTTGGTCATTTGGAATACGCCATGAATATCATTATATTGGTTTCAAGATTCGGTTAGAAAAGAGGAATTATATAGTCATTGTTATTTCTTTGAATTTTATATCTAAAAATAGATTATATAGATGACCGATTTATATTTTAGTTGAATTCACAATGGATATTCCTTTGTTTGCAGTATTGGCTGTAATAGTTCTACTAGGTATTATCGCCGTTGTCTATGCGTTAAAGAGAGGTAGGACACAGAAAGAACCAGATTATCGTTCCTGGTTTATAATGGGAACAATATTCGTGGCAGTATATTTGATTGGCATTTTAACTGGATTATATGAGCCTATACCAATATTCTTGATCTTGGGTTTAGTATTCACACTAACTGGTTTAGCAAATTATAAAAAATGGGGGCAACCACGTAGACTTTTAACAGAAAGTGAGAGAAAAACTCGAATCACTGCAATAACTATAGGCTTGGCGATTCTCTTGATTCTAGGTGCAATTATTTTCCTTCTTGCTGAAAACTTTTAATGATTTTTTTGATAAAGACTAAAACCTAAGGAAAATTTGCAAGTTGAAGTGAGATTTGACTGAATGTTGTGTAAGATGCCCCAAGTGCGGTAAAAATACGCTTACTTTAGACCATATGGATGAATATTTCAAGTGTAAAAATTGTGGATATAAAGAACCTCATGAGACGGGTTAAGGTGAAAATATAGTACGCATTCCTAGATGTCAACTATGAAGGTGATTAATATTCCAAAACATGATCATGATCATCTCTTAGGCAAAGAAAGCCCGCATAATCATATCATACAATTAACATGTTTGATAGTTTTCATCAGTATTTTGGTCTTGGATTCTTTTGTATTCAAGTTCTCAGTAGGAATTACCGGTTATGTATCATTGTGGATTCGTCTAATAATGGCTCTAGCTATAATCCTGATTGGTATCACAATAATACGTTCTGCAGAAAAGATACTTTTTCATGAAACGCAGTCGAGTGTAATAGATGTAGGTATCTTTGCATATATCAGGCATCCCTTGTATCTTGGAATACTCTTAATCTATCTTGGATTCGTTCTAGGAAGCTTTTCGATATTATCATTCGTGTCATTCGTATTGATTTTCTTTGTGTATAATCACTTGGCCATATTCGAAGAGAAAGATCTGGAAAGAGTGTTTGGAGAAGAATATTTACAATATAAAAAACGTGTATCTAGATGGTTTCCACGTTTTTGGAATTAAAACTATTTATTTTTCATTATAAATCATAATTAATCTTCGTTAGCTCCTCTGAGATATCCCATAGTCTTTGTGCAATTTCTTCATTATATGAAAGTTCATTCGATTCAACTTTTTTAGGGTAACCTCTAAATTCCATAAACCCAGAAGGCCCATAATAATCTGCACTATTGACATCCGATTC
>DAOUZW010000085.1 GCA_030671315.1 Candidatus Bathyarchaeota archaeon | reverse complement strand
AGCCAAGTCATTCTGTCAATAGGTCTGTCTTTGATGAGTAAGTCTAGTTTATCCAATCCTCCAAAGCGTTTTGTCATGATTCATCAATCCTCGATATAGTTCATAATCACTTAATTTATTTTTTACTGGAATCAAACTATGAAATCTTTTAATGGATTAGAAAGCTGGGTGTTATGTTTCAATTACTATTAAACAATAATGACTTTGATAAATGAATGGACATATCTTTAAAGTTCAGAAGCTGTCGGCAAAGTGCCCCAAACAAGATCATAAAGACGTTTGAAGCTCTCAATTATTTGAGGGTTCTGTGATAAAATGGCAACATCATTACCTGTTTCAAGCTCCATATCATCTGGAACGGCTTCATAGAATATTATGTCACTAGAATCGAAAACAGTCTGATGAAGATGCACTTTTGGGGAAGATCGAAACTGCAATATTGCCACAATTTCTTTGGCAACAGTATTATTTTGTGATGTTACTTGTGTAATTAATCTCACCTTTACTCCTCTTGCCATTGCACGCTCAATCGCTTTGGATTGGGATTTATAGAGACGTACCATTCCATTTGCAGTAGCGATAATATCAACAGACTCTTGGGCTCTTGATATTGAATTGATAATATTATTAGTGATCTTTTGTCGCCCTTCAATTATTGACAGCTCTGTGTTCAGAGCAGGCCGTCTGCCAGCTATCAGCTTCATAGATTCATACGCTAATGATAGGTTTTGAACTTTCTCGAGGCTTTCTTCTGCTTCTTTTATGAGTTTTTCAGCTAAAGGAAAAAGTATGTCATTGGGAGAGGTGGCTGCGAAAGTCTCTGGTTTCTGATGAAGGAGTTTCACAAGGCCTTTACGTTCCAGATCTCGAACAGAACCATAGAGTTTTGTTCGAGGGACGCCACTGAGGAAGCTAAGCTCTCCAGCAGTTTTTGAACCTGTCTTTGCAAGAGTCGCATAGATCCTAGCTTCATATTCTGTCAATCCGAATCTCATTAATGCGGGAACAAAATTTATAATCGAAGACATCCAGCCTCACATCCAATTAAGTATGCTATCTTAAAGTATCATTATTACTCTTTCTTACAAATGCTAAATACGATAATCCTGTTTAAGCAGGGATCTAAATATAATTATTGACATTTAGGTGATTGTGAGCATACAATCGTGAAAGACAAAAACTAGGCTCTAAGATTGAATTATCAATTTGCATGTCTATAGAAGGTAGCTAATTGAAGAATCAAGAAGACAAACACGAACATCTCCAAGTTAAGAAATCGATACCATATTCTGAGAAGAGAATTAATAATCTTGAAGATCTGGCATTATTAATACAAGCCATGGATCAAGATGAAGGTATAAGGATACATGGAGATATTCAAAGATTCAAAGGCGGTGGATTTATTTTTATCACAAAACCTGATGATAGATATTGCCTGAATATTGTCGACAGGATTTACGATTCCACAACAAATACATCAGCAGTTGGTGGCAATGATGAATGGATCTATTTTCATAATTTCGAAAAAGTTTGGGAAAGATTGAAGAATCTTATACTCAATCCATTAGAAGCCTATGCCTACTAAATTACATAGTTGGTATCTATGCATTTGAGTATTGGTTTAACAACTAGTATCTCAGCCAACAGAATGAAATGGATCTATGAAAATGCAGACAATTTGCGCCTCAATGGAATATGGATAGGAGAAGATATTGGAAGACCTCAAGAAATTTTCACATCAACTGCTCTCCTACTGCTAAATACAAAGAATGTCAATATTGGAATCGGAGTGACCAGCCCACTTATTCGTAATATTACAACGATAGCTAGAGCCTCATCAACTCTCAGTGAAATAGCACCGAATAGATTTAGGATGGGCTTAGGAATTGGTGGGATTCAAGATCTTACATCTTTAGGCATTCCCTTTAAAAGGCCAGTCAATTCAATGGAGAGAGCAGTAGAGATTCTTAGAACTATATGGGTCAACAATGTTGATTCGATAAGTAATGAAGAGCTTGGAATTCATAACTACACTGCAAAATATAGTTCTAAGCGCATTCCAATTTTCTTTGGAGTCCGAGGGCCAAAATTAATGACCCTCGCAGCATCTATCGCAGATGGCGTCATCCTCAGTGGACCCAGACAGTTTGTTGAAAAGTCAATTAAGCTGATCAAAGAAAAGCGAAATTCTTTGAATCTTTCTTCTGAAAAATTTCATTTTGTTCTATGGGTACCTACAATATTAATTCGTAAAAATGAGGATTTGGAGATTGTAAAAAAGACTGTTGCCATAGTTGCTTTAGATACACCTGATCACATACTTGAGATGTCGGGAATCAACAAAAGCGAGATCTTCTTAATTCGATCTGAAATGAAGGCCCATGGAATTGAAAAAGTTGCTGAAAAGATTCCTGACCGAATAATTGACTTACTGTGTATAAGTGGTGACGCAGATGAAATCTGCGATAAATTCGAGTCATATTCATCACTCGGAATTCAAGAAGTAGTTTTTGGCCCACCTTATGGAAAAGATGCAAGGAAATCAATGGCTCAAGTCGCACAGACATGGAGTAAGAATTCATGAAATTCGCTGTAAGCCTTAACTCTAACGATTCGATATCTGACGCTGTTAAGAAAAGCATCGAACTTGACCGCCTTGGCCTAGATTATGTTTGGGTTTCAGATTTACCAAGTCAAAGATACGCTCCAGCGGTTTGTGCAGCAATTGCAAAAGTAACTAGTAAAATTAGGATTGGTTTAGGCCTAATCAGCCCCTTTCTCCACACTTCACAGCAAATCGCTAGCTCATTAACCACACTCATCGAGTCTTACGGATCCCGCTTTGACTTATGCATAGGACCAGGCGACAGAGATGAACTCTACAGAGTTGGCGTAGACCTCAAAAATCACAAAAATATTTCACAATCACTATTGGATTCAAGAGAAGAGATTTCTACAATATTGCAGAAACGTGGCATCGAATCCAGAATATGGCTTGGAGCTCAAGGACCTAAACTCTTAAAACTAGTCTCGGCTTTCGATGGTGTTCTGCTAAACTACTCAGCAATCGAAATGATAGAATGGTCATTAAACACGATCAAAGAAGAAGTTATTGACGTCCCAAGATCGATTGGAATATTTTCACCATCATATGTATATAAGAAAATCAATCCAAAGATTCAGAAGATACTTCACTACACAGCGGCAACAGTGGCGTTAGGAACTTCCAAAACAGTCCTTAAAGAATTTTTACTTGACGAAAGTCTGGAACCTGCCAGGATAGCACACAAGTCAAAATCACTTGACGAATCAATTCTAAAGTTAATTCCACAAAATATAATCAAAAAATTCTCGATATTCATATCTCAAGATGAACTACCTAAATATATTCAAGAGCTGAAAAGACTTGGAGTTGAACATGTAGCTTTCTCTTATCCTCAAGGATACTCACTTGAAACAATAAAAGAGCTATCTGAAGGATTATCTAAATTGTAAGAATAATTTATAATTACGAATTAATTCTGATTGCTAGTGTGAATTACATTGACTACATTGATCACTGGAGGAACAGGATTTATCGGATGGAATATTGCCAGAACTCTTAAAGAGAAAGGGAAAGAGGTAATCCTTTTTGATATTTTCCCGCCGAGAAAATATCAAGATCTATCTGAATTAATTCCTGAAGTAAAATTCAAGAAGGGCGACCTTTCTTCATGGCCAGAAGTATTGGAAGTAGTAAAAAACTACAATGTAGATGAAATATTTCATACTGGTGCTATGGTATCGGAGGCTTGTGAAAATAACCCACTAGCAGCCTACATCGTAAATATTAATGGCACTTTCAACATATTAGAAGCAGCCAATATTTTTAATGTAAAGAAATTGACATTCATTAGTTCAATTGCTACCTATAGTCTTGGTCAAACAGAAACAATTACTAATCTTTCTCCCCAGAGACCTTTCTCAATGTATGGTGTATCAAAAGTTTGTGGCGAATTACTAGGAGAATACTTTGGGCGGAAGTTTGGACTTGACTTCAGAGGGGTTAGATTTCCCTCAATAATTGGACCAGGAAGAGGACTAGGAGGACTATCTTCATACACTACACTCATGATTCAAGAACCTGCTTTGAATAGATCCTATGAAGTATTTGTTTCAGAGGATACCGTCTGTCCAGTTTTATATTATAAGGATGCAATAAGATGTCTTATTGAGTTACACGATACACCGTCTGATTTGTTGAAATCGAGAATGTATTGTATAGCAGGAGAACTTTTAACTGCAGCAGAAATCTCAGATATAGTTAAGAGGACAATACCAGATGCGAAAATCTTTTTCAAACCAGATCCAGAAAAGACAAGGATAGTAAGAAGTTGGGCCCAGAAGATCGATGAGTCAGCCGCGATCAAAGATTGGAGTTGGAAAAGGAAATTCAATGCAGAACATGCAATAATTGACTTTATACAGGAAATCAAATCTAATCCTGAAATCTATAATTGAATACTCCGTCTACAAATCAATATAACTTTCACGTAATGTTCTAATTGAGTAAAAAAAAGGTAAAATAAAATGACACGATTGATCACAGGTGGTACGGGTTTTGTCGGCTCTGAATTGGCGAATCGTCTCGTAGAACAAGGAGATAAAGTCGTACTTTTTGATATTTCGCCTAACATTAATGCTGTTAAAAAAATTAAAGATAAGATAACTATCATTCGCGGTGACCTATCAAATTGGTCAGAAGTCTTTAACGTCGTAAAGGAACATAATATCAAGAGCATTTTCCATTTGGGAGCAATGCTTAGCATACCTGCGGATGCCAATCCATGGGCTGCTTACAGAGTAAATGCAGATGGAACCCTTAATATTCTCGAAGCTGCGAGACTATTTGATGTTGAAAAAGTTATTTTCACAAGCACTACAGCCGTATATGCCGGATATGCTTTACCAATTAATGAGTCAACTCTTCAAAAACCAGAAAGCATGTATGGAATAACCAAACTTTTTAGCGAAAATCTGGGACGATTCTATTTCAAGAAATTCGGACTTGATTTCAGAGTAATAAGATACCCTACTGTAATTGGTCTAGGCGCACGGACAAAGCATATGTCTCAATACATGTCATGGATGATTGAAAATTCTTTGTCAAATAATCCCTTCGATGTTTGGGTAAACGAAGATACCAGAAATCCTTGTTTATATTACAAGGATGCTGTACTTGCACTCCTTATGATTCATGATGCTCCAATTCAGAACATTAAAACCCGTGTCTATAATCTAGCAGGTATTTCATTAACAGCTAAAGAATTTGTGGATGAAGTCAAAAAACATATTCCTTCTGCAAAGATTGCTTTCAAACCAGATCCCGAAATCGTCAAGCTAATGGGCAAAGGATTCGGATTCATTGATGATACTTGTGCTAAAAAAGAGTGGGGATGGAGAATGAGATATGACATGAAATCTATGCTAGAGGATATTAAACGTGAATCTAAATCTAAGATAAACTATAAATCATAATCTTATTGTTCAAGATCTACATTCCTTTATTACTTTCAAATATTTTTTATTTTAAAACAGTCAATTGATAAATCAATACCAGTCAAACAATGTTTCTATATTCTTTTAATTTCTTCATCGCCCATGTCTCAGCTTTGATCTCACTAGCTCTTTTTCTTGTTCTTCGCTGT
>DAOUZW010000179.1 GCA_030671315.1 Candidatus Bathyarchaeota archaeon | reverse complement strand
CTGCTAATTCAAACTCTTTTTTTCCCTTCCTGCATTCAGATATTATGAAGTCGAGAGCTTTCTCAGCAAATTTAGAAGCGTTTTGTATAAATTTGATCTCATTTTCTGACTTACACATTCTTATCTGACTTAAAAATTCTGATGTATAAATGAATTCGGCATTCGATATACTCTGCTGAAAAATCTTAAAATGTTTCAACAAAAGGCTGTCTGTGATTGCGATTTTTTGTTTCTTTATCTGAAGCTCTCGAACAATGTTTCCTAGCTGAGTTGTAATTTTTGAGTCATCAGACCAAGCTCTAACATTCTCTATCCATGATGTTTTCTTAACTTGTTCTTCATATAGTTTGGGCACGACAAACAAAGGTTCTTCATCTATTGGTACAATGCATAGAAACAGGCGTTCAAGAGGAGATGTCCAGACACCAGTCAAATAATACATATCCGCTGAAGGAGTAAGAAATATTGAACTAATGTCTCTTTGATTCATAAGATTCTTTGTTTTCATAAAGCGCTTTTTGAAGTCTTTTCGTTCAATCATTTTTTCTCATCTAGAATCAAATATTATTTTCAAGACTTATCCTCTAATGTATCTGCTAAATATGAAAAATGTCAATGATACTATTGATATTAGTATCAAAATAGGTGATGTAGCAAAGTAGAAATTATCTTTTCTATATGACCACCATATGATTGAAGGAATTCTCTCCATCGATGGAAGAAATTTGTATAGAAAAGGAAGCAATATCAGAAAAAATCCTAATATTACCAAGATTAACCCGATCAATGTTACTTCATGATATTCCTTTAACATTGAATTCGAGCCTCAAATTGCAGTTCAGAAATTCTTAAAATTTATGATCTTAATGTCTTTGGTTGACCATATATTTATTCTCGTGAATGAAATGGATGAATTGGAAGTCATAAGAGCAAAAAAAATGGAAGAAATGATGCGAACTTCCCGATCAGTTTCAGTACCAGTTAAAATATCTGACATGACCTTCAACGAGACTCTAAACAAAAGTAAAGTTGTTGTAGTGGACTGCTGGGCTGATTGGTGTAGTCCATGTAAAATGATAGCTCCAATAATTGACAAACTTGCAGAGGAATATTCTGGTAGAGTTTTATTTACTAAATTAAATGTTGATGAAAATCCCAAATCGGCAAGTAAGTACGGAATTATGAGTATTCCTACCCTACTTGTTTTCAAATCCTCGAAATTAGTGGATACAATTGTAGGAGCAGTTCCAAAACATCATATTGAAACTATTATGAAGAAGCATGTATGAGAATATATTTTCAAGGATAGAAAAGTTGAAAATTTAAAAATTAAATATTAAACCACTTTTGAGTAGTTTACACTTTAGTCATTAGATTTGAATGTTTATGACTGCTATTAGTTCTGTTTCAGTAGAGAGAAGAAGAATTAACAGAATTCTAAGTATTTTGTCAAAAGCCTACCCTAATGCTAAAGTTGCATTGCACTTCTCAAACCCTTTAGAAATGCTTGTTTCGACAATCCTTTCAGCCCAATGTACTGATGAAAGAGTGAATTTGGTAACAAAAGATCTTTTCAAGAAATATAAAACTCCTGAAAATTATGCAAAAAGTGAAATAAATGAACTCGAGGCTATGATTAGATCAACTGGATTCTATAGGTCTAAAACTAAAAACATAAGAAATGCTTGTCAAATTATAGTTGAAAAATTTGATTCGAAAGTTCCAAGAACAATGAATGAATTGACTAGTTTACCCGGAATAGGAAGGAAGACTGCTAACATAATTCTATCAAACTCCTATGGCGTGATTGAAGGAATAGCTGTAGATACTCACGTGGTAAGAGTGAGTAAAAAACTTGGATTGACTAATGCTAAAGAGCCAGACAAGATTGAACAAGATCTAATGAAATTAATTAAAAAAGAATTATGGGTTTCCTTTGCATATCAAATGATAGAACATGGTAGACAAATATGCAACGCAAGAAATCCACTTTGTAATCAATGTTTACTAAAGAGATTGTGTCCTTCAGCATTATCATTTGAATAGAGATCACAATCATGAGCCTAATAGATTATTATTCTAAAAGAAATTTCAAGAAAACAAATGAGCCATCAGGTGAGTTGAAACAGTCAAAAAAATCAAATAGCATTTATGTTATTCAAAAGCATCAGGCAACTCATCTTCACTATGATCTTAGACTAGAGATGGAAGGTGTTTTGAAGAGTTGGGCTATTCCTAAAGAGCCGCCAATTCAACCTAATTTGAAAAGACTGGCTGTAAAAACAGAAAATCACCCTATAGAATATGCAAAATTTGAAGGTATAATCCCTGAAGGAGAATATGGAGCGGGAAAAGTGGAGATATGGGATAAAGGTAATTTTATTCCAATTGAGCTAGATGATACCAAGATTATCTTCTCAATAAAAGGTGAGAAACTAAAAGGAGATTATTGTCTCATCAAACTTAGACCAAAGATCGATCCAAAAAACTGGTTATTCTTCAAGAAGAAGATCAGCGAGTAGATATGTTGGATTAAAAATGACATTGAACATGTCTATATCAATAAATTTAGAAAAAAATTTTGAGGTTTCTACATGCCAAGTCAAAATAGACTGGGAAAAGTGTAATGGTAGTGCGTCATGTGTTGGAGTATGTCCAACTGACGTTTTCGAGATTTAAAAGCGCGCGCTCTTTCCGTGAGAGAATGATTGTATATTGTGTATGGATTGCGTAACTGCTTGTCCAGTTCAGGCTATAAATGTCCAAGAATAATAATGGGAAATATAACATCTATCCAAATGTGCTTAGACATCTTC
>DAOUZW010000046.1 GCA_030671315.1 Candidatus Bathyarchaeota archaeon | reverse complement strand
TGCAGCATGGGAAGTTTTTCCACCTCGAGAAGTAAGCACTCCCTGTGCTGATATGAAACCATGGATGTCATCCGGTTTCGTTTCTTCACGAACAAGAATAATGATCTCACCCTTTTCACCAAGCTCCTCAGCTTCATCAGCAGAGAATACGACCTTGCCTGTAGCCGCTCCAGGTGATGCAGGCAAGCCTTTTGCAACAGATTTTGCGTTAGCCTGTGGGTCGATCTGTTTATGTAATAATTGTTCAAGCTGAGCTGGTTCAATACGTAAAATTGCTTCTTTTTTTGTAAGTAACTCCTCATTTAACATATCTATACTAGTTTTCAAGCGTGAACTTGCCGTCATTTTTCCATTTCTTGTCTGTAAAATCCACAAAATACCCTTTTCCATTGTAAATTCAAAATCTTGGACCTCTTTATAATGGCATTCAAGTTTTTTTCTAACTTCACACAACTCTTTGTAGGTCTCAGGAAATTCATTCTCCATCTCGACAATTGGTTTAGGCGTTCTTATTCCAGCAACTACGTCCTCACCTTGAGCATTTGTTAAATATTCACCAAAAAAGACGTTTTCTCCTGAACTTGGGTCACGCGTGAATGCTACTCCAGTAGCTGAATCATTACCCATGTTGCCGAAAACCATTGTTTGAATATTTACAGCAGTTCCATTTGCCATTTCAGGAGTTATTTTATTATATTTCCTATAATCTACTGCTCGTTTACCCATCCATGATTCAAATACAGCTGATATTGCTGTTTCTAGCTGCTCAAAAGGATCATCAGGGAAATCTTTCCCAGTCTCATGTTTGCAGATTTTTTTGAAATTTTCGGTTGCTTCTTTGAGTGCTTTGGCATCTAAATCAGTATCAAGATGAGCACTATATTTCCCCTTTATCTCATCTAACTTTTTGCTAAAACTCTCTTCTTGTGCTCCCATTGCAATCTCTGAAAATAACTGGACAAATCTTCTGTATGAATCCCACGCAAATCTTTCATTCTTTGTCTGCTCTATTACTCCTTTCAAAGTAGCCTCATTTAAACCGAGATTTAGAATGGTATCCATCATTCCAGGCATACTCATTGCGGCACCTGAGCGGACAGATACTAATAATGGATTTTCGGCGCCTCCAAATTTTTTACCTGTTTTCTTTTCTATACCGAGGATATTCCTCTTTACTTCATCCATTAGACCTAAAGGGAGTTTTTTTCCATGTTCATAATATTCTAAACAGACCTCAGTCGTAATGACGAAGCCTGGAGGTACTGGTAGATCTATTCTGGTCATTTCACAAAGTCCAGCACCTTTTCCTCCTAGAAGTTTCTTATTTTTTCCATCACCGTGTTCAAAAGCATATACTCTCATTTGTTCACACCTATGTTATCTTGTATGATCCGAAATGAATTGTCTTATAGCGGGTTTACGCTAATATTTAATCAGTTCTCCAATAGAAGGCCTTTTTTTCTGTTCATCAGAGGACATCTAGTTTTACACTGTTTCCTATTGCCTTTGATGTACAGAAATTCTTAATATTTCTGGGCAAGATGTACAAAAATCCGACGAGTAAGTATTGGTGTAAAGGTTTGCCTAGTTCGGAGGCTCTTGAAGGTATATTTGAGAAGTTCTTACAGGGAGGTAGAATCCTCTCTAATCGAGAAGTCCTCAGACATGATTACATTCCAAAGGAGCTGCCTCATCGAAGGATTGAGATTGATCGTCTGGCAAGAATGTTAGCCCCATCTTTACACCTATCAAAGATATCAAATGTAATCATATATGGAAAACCAGGCACTGGAAAAACCGCAGTTACACGTCATGTACTTGATAGTTTAGAAAAGAAAGCAAATGAGTTAGGAGCCAAGATTAGACCATCATACATCAATTGTAGGCTTTCTGGTACAAACTATAGAGTATTGGCAGAAATTTGTCGCTCTCTTGATATTCAAGTTCCATTCACAGGATTGGCTGTAGGAGAACTTTTTGACAGATTTAGAAATGGAATCAGAAAAAGAAAATTTTGTCCTCTCATCGTACTCGATGAAATTGATACGCTTGTTAAAAACCGTCAAGAAAACAATCTACTATATGAACTGACCAGAATAAACGAGAGTTTACGTGGGGGATGGGTAGCCATAGTAGGAGTGTCAAACGATCTACGCTTCAAGGATTTTCTTGATGCAAGAGTTCTTAGTTGTCTCGGGGAAGAAGAGGTTATATTCAAACCATATCTTGCAGACGAACTTTACGACATTATACAAACACGTACTCGTATAGCTTTTATCGAAGGCTCCCTAAAAGAGTCTGCAATTCGCCTTTGTGCCGCCATTGCTGCAGGTGAACATGGTGATGCTAGGCGTGCATTAGACCTCATTCGAGTAGCAGGAGAATTAGCAGAAAGAAATGGTGACACAGAAGTCACAGAATCACACATAAGAGCGGCACAAAACAAAGTTGAACATGACCGAGTAACTGAGGTCTTAACATCACTACCACTTCACCTAAAAATTGTTTTAATCAGCGTATTTCTTTTCACAAATCATTCCAAAAATGAAGCAGTAACTGGAGATATATACGCCATCTATCAAGAACTAAGTAAAGAAATCAAAGTTGATTCACTAACACAAAGAAGAGTCAGTGGACTAATAAGCGAACTTGACATGATGGGAATACTAAACGCAAGACTTGTGAATTTTGGTAGATATGGAAGAACTAAGAAAGTTCACCTAGGATTCCCACAACAAGCTATCCTTGATGCACTGTCAGAAGATGGTTTACTCAAACCATTATTTCATTATGTACCACATTCAATCAGAAGAGCTAACTTGTCAAGATAGTGCTTCATTATACATGAAATTCATCATATTAACTTCCATTGTTTGAAGATTAAGAATCGGCATAATTCCTGGTGTTGGTTCTAAACCCATTCTCTTCTGAAATTCAGTCTGACTTTGCCATGCCCCACAATTTACTATGACAGTATTTTTATAAACAGAATTTTGTGCAACATGAATATGACCAGCTTGGAAAACATCTGGTACAGTTGTAATCACAAGTCTATCCTTTCTTTCAGGTGCTAACGATGTTCTAGCTCCATATTCAGGAGCTAAATGTCTCGATTTAAGCAGGTACTCCATGGCCTTATCTGGAGTCTTCATACTTAGATTTGGAACTCTTGCGATAATATCATCCAAACTTCTACCATGATACATTAGAACATGTATTCCATGTATACTGATTTCAGATGGATTTCCTAGAGTTCTAACATTTCGGGCTTCATAAATTGGCTCTGCGAAATCCTTTGGTATTATCGGTTGTGGAAGAGCTTGTCTCACAGCATCATGATTTCCAGGAATAATAACTACTTCCATGTAATCGGGTATCTGTTCAATATACTGTGATAATAATTTGTATTGTTGATAAATGTCAGGAATAGACAGTTCTCTCTCTTGACGTGGAAACACTCCCACACCATCAACAAGATCTCCTGCTATCAAAACATATTTAGTTCTAGAAGCAGCCTCTATTTGTTTTTTATTTCCAACCTTACCATTCAGCCACAAAATTAATTTCTCAAAAGCATCTATACAAAAAGTTGAGCTTCCAATGTGAATATCTGAGAGTAATACTGCGTTAATAGGTTCCTTGGCTTTTTTTTGTTTTCTTTCAGGAACATCAGGTAATACTATCTGTTGTGCTATTAAGAGATCCCCTTTACCATGAATCGCTTCGATCCCAATTACTTGATCTGGAAGAATTTTTCTCGCCATTTCAAATAATTCTTTATTCTTTTCTCGAATTACCATTAAAGTCGCTGTATTTTCAAAATCCTCAATATCTAAAAACAGATGTTCTGCACGTTCACGCCGTCTCGTAACCATAGCTATTATCTTTACTTTTTCACCATATTTTCTTTCAAGAGCATAGCTTATTTCCTTTGCACTATTGAAGTCTAATCTTTCACGTAGAATTTTCGAAAGTTTTTGAAATCTATCTTTAAAATAATTGTTGAAGTCATCAATCTTCCCACAAGAATCTGTATCTTCACTACCATCTTGCAAGATCTCGATTTCTGTTGGTATATCCCTAGCAAAAGGTATGACTGATCTTTGTTGTATTTTTATTTCAGTAGTTTCTTTTTCTTGAGTTACTTTCTCAAGTGTTGTCTCAATCATATCACGAGTTATAATTAGCAATTTTAGATCTTTTTTTCTCGCCTGGTTTATAATTTCTACAATAACTGATTTGAAGTATTCTTCACGTTGTAATACTTTAAGAAGCTCGAAAGCTTCAGCTTCAAGTTGATATCCTGCAAGCATTATTTCTTTTACGGCTTCTCTGAGGGAATGTATCAAAACAATCTCTTCTTTTCAGTCATAATTAGTTATACAATATTGATTCAATTCTTACAATGGACATTTGGGGATAATTAAAATCTATTTTCATTCAAATAATATATCAAAAATGCTAAATTTAGTTACATAACCTCATAATAAATTAACTAATATACGTATATTAAGCGATTTTGACCAATTTCTGATAAATATCTGTTTAAATCCTTGTTTCGTTCTTTCTCTTAAGAGTCTCAAATTGGAAGATTTAGCTCGGTCTGCAGTAAATTATTCTATGAGTCTAGGCTCAACATATGCTGAGGCTAGAGTACAAAAGGACTTGGCCAATTCAACTGTCATGAAAAATGGGACACCTCAATTTTCAGGATTTCTTAGAGAAGTAGGTATAGGTATAAGATTAATCATTAATGGCTCACTTGGTTTTGCTTCAACAAATAATCTAACACAGGAAGGTATCAAAGATACAATTTTATCAGCAGCTTCTATGGCTCGTGTCGCTGCAACCAGCATGAAAAAACCCATTAGACTTTCTAATTTAAAGATTAATAAAGCAAATTGGGAAGTAAAACAAAAACATAAATTTGGTTCAATAGATGTAGAAAAGAAAATTGAACTTCTTCAAAATATTGATAAATTATTCAGAAAAAAAAGCGATGTAAAATTTCCATCGAGAATATTATCAATAAATGAAAATCTAAGAGAACAAACATTCCTGAATAGTGAAGGAACATATATTACATCAAAAGTTCCCAGAGTTTCTTTCTTGTATTTCATGACTGCATACAAACCAAGCAAAGGTACAGCCCAACGATTTAATAAAAAAGCTGAAAGTAGTGGATGGGAGGCAATTCTATCTTGGGATCTTACAGAATTTGTTTCACAAGAAATTAATGTTCTTGCTTCTATACTTACTAAAGCAAAGAGACCGCCAAGAGATAAGACAGATGTGATCCTTGGAAGTGAAGTTACTGGAATAGTATGTCATGAATCCTGTGGTCATCCATTCGAGGCTGACCGTATACTTGGAAGAGAGGCAGCAGCAGCGGGAGAATCATTTGTTAATATGAAAATGTTAGGAAAGAGGATTGGTAGTAAGAAAGTTAACATAATTGATGATCCAACAATTCCATCTTCATATGGATATTATCTTTACGATGACGAAGGTGTTCAAGCTTCACGTCGTGAACTAATAAAGGAAGGCATCATAAACGAATTTCTTCATAATAGAGAAACAGCTACAGAACTTGGTATCCAGAGCAATGGAGCAGCACGCACAATATCTTACGACCGAGAACCAATAATCAGGATGTCTAATACTTACATGGATAAAGGAGATTATAATCAACAAGAACTTTTCAAGACTATCTCAAAGGGTGTATACATAAAGAGCTTTATGGAATGGAATATTGACGATCGAAGATACAATCAACGATATGTCGGGCTTGAAGCTTACTTCATTAAGAATGGTGAAACTAAATATCTAATTAGAAATCCAGTAATCGAGATGACTACTCCTTCATTATTCAAGAGTATTGATGCTGTTGGAAAAGATATCTCATTTAACGCCGCGACATGTGGTAAGGGCGATCCTCAGCAAGGTGTACCTGTTTGGACTGGTGGTCCAGATATTAGACTCAGGAATGTAAAGATTGGAGAAGCTTAGCATGAGTGAAAATGAGTTATCCTCATTAGTTATAAAGGAAGGAAAAAAAGGTGGGGCAGAAGATGTCGCAGCTACTTGCGTCACAGAAGATGTAAAAATGATCAGGTTTGCAAATAATGAGATTACTGTAAGTAAGGCTTGGTTATCGTCCACGATAAATTTCATGATAGTTTTTAAAAAAAGGGTAGCTATAGCAAGCATAGCAGACCTCTCCGAAGGAAGCATTAAAAAGGCCGTTCATTCCCTTCTCGAAATCGCAAAATCTACTAAACCAAACAGAGAATATGAAAGCCTTCCTAAGGGACCTTTCAATTATATATCTAATCCAACATCTGAATCAATACAAACTTCTAGGTTAGTTGAATATACAAAAGATGCTATTAATGGGGCCTTATCAATAGGGGCAAAACGAGTAGCAGGTACACTTCTATTCAATAATATCAATACTGAAATAGAAACATCAACTGGGGCTTCAGGACATGATATGGGATCATCACTGGAGATTTCAGTTAGAGCATTCACTAATAGTGAAGCATCTGGACAAGCTAACCTATGCGCTAGGAGAGAGCGAGATTTTTTTCCTAGTAAGGTAGGACAATCCGCAGCTGAAATTGCAAAAGAGGCAAACAATCCAGTTGAAGGAAAGCCCGGTAAATATAATGTTATTTTAGGCCCCAACGTATTTGCAAATCTAATGAATGAAGTAATTAGCGCAACATCTGCTTTCAACGTAGATTCTGGCCTATCATTTCTAAAAGGGATGCTAGGAAAGCGAGTGGCTTCAAGTTCTCTTACATTAATTGATGATGGTACAATCATTGATGGTATAAACTCAAGGGCTTTCGATGATGAAGGAGTTCCAACTCGTAGAACTGAAATTATCAAAGATGGCATTCTTCGGAGTTATCTTCATAATTCTTCAACAGCAAAAAAGTTCAAGAGTTCATCTACAGGAAATGCAGGATGGATCGTTCCCCAACCATGGAATATTATAATCAATAAAGGGCAAGACGATTTTCAGAATTTACTTTCTGAGCTAGACGACGGACTATATATCACTAATAACTGGTATACTAGATTCCAAGATTATAGAGCAGGAGATTTTTCAACAGTATGTAGAGACGGTCTTTTTAAAATAAGGAAAGGCAAAATAGACCAGTCTATTAAAGGATTGAGAATTAGTGATAATATGCCGAGAATATTACGTAACATCCATTCATTATCAAACAAACAAAATTGGGTAAAGTGGTGGGAGGTCGAGACACCAACACTAACTCCTCATGTTCTCATAAAGAATGTTAATTTGACAAAATCTTTGATGTAAAATTAATTCATAAAAGGCGCCGGGGGTGGGATTTGAACCCACGATCTCCTTACGGAGAACCGGATATAGCGACGGCAGTTCTCGAGTCCGGCGCATTGACCCAAATAATGTTTTGCCACTCTGCCACCCCGGCATTTAAGATTTCTTATCATTAGTTTGAACAGATATTTGAATAAGATTCCCTTAATATCTATTTGACAAGTTCTGCAATTATAGCATCATTTAATTTGATAATATCTTGAACTCTTATTTC